>SLQK01000322.1 GCA_007131525.1 Nitriliruptoraceae bacterium
CCCGCGAGCACGAACGCCAGGCTTGGCGCGCACTGGTGGTGGAGGTCGGACCGCCGCCCGGCGACGACCCGCGTGCATCGGATACCGCTGCCATGGCTCAGGTGCGTGCCTCCGGACTCGTCGATGCTGCGTAGTACCGAACGCAGGCCGGTGAGCATGTCGAGGACGCGGTCGCCCACTACCTCGCCAATGGGAGTAGGGACGGGCTCGATCCCAACCCCCTTTTCGACACCGTCTGGTACCGACGGACCTACGGGTCGCGCCTCACCGCTGACGACGAGCCACTCCTCCACTATCTGTCGACCGGGTACCAGGACGGCTGTGCGCCGTCGGCCGGGATCGACCTCGATGAGCTCCGGATCCGGCTCGGTACCGGAGAAGCGGAACCTCTGCGCACCCTGCTGTGGCTCCTGAGCAGCGTCGATGCACGCGCCTACCAGGCGTCGCTGGAGCGGGCGCGCCCGGCCGCGACACCTCGGGACGACACCGAGCTGCGGTGGCGCGACCTCGTGGACGGCGTGTCGCGTGTCCCCGACACCTTCGTCCTGTACCGGATCGTCGGCAACGACCTGCCACCGCGGCATGGCAGCGGTCAGAGCGAACGCAACCTGCGCTTCCTGCTCGAACACGAGCCGGACCTGGAAGGGTGCGAGAAGCGGTACGTGCTCAACCGCATCCTCGATCGACAGGTGGAGCGTCGGCTGGTCAGCCTCCTCGAGGCACACGGCGCTCCGTACCTGCGGCTCCCCTTCGAGACCGAGGACTACCGGCGCATCGGATGGCGGACCTCGGAGTTCCCGCGGCGCGGCACGCTCGCCGGGCCAGAGGCGGAACGGCTCGACGAGGTGTCACGGGCACGCGCCTTCGACCATGCCTACCACGACAAGAACCTCTACGTCATGCACAACAACGGTGCACGCAACAGGGCGCTGGAGGACGGGCGGAATCGGGCCCGGTGGGTCCTACCCTTCGACGGCAACTGCTTCTTCACCGCGTCGGCCTGGGCAGCCTTCCGGCACGGCGTACTCGCTGCCTCCCACCGACGCTACGTGCTCGTCCCGATGGCTCGGATCGCCGACAACGACGAGCTGCGGCGTGATGCCGTCACCGCCGGAGCCCGGGACGAACCGCAGATCGCGTTCCGCCAGGACGCATCGGCCATCTTCCACCCGGACCAACGCTATGGACGCCGTCCCAAGGTGGAACTCCTCCACCGGCTCGGGGTGCCCGGCCCCTGGGACGTCTGGCCCGACGAGCCCTGGGAGCAACCCTGGCCTCCCCGAACGGTGGAGGCCGGCGAGTACCACTCGGCCGGGTGGGTGGCACGGCTGGCATCCGGCCGTCCCCATCTCGAGGTCGATGAGAGCCGACGGATGGTCGAGCGCATGTCGGCGGTGCGCCGCTGCCTTCAGCAGGTCGATGCCACCCTGATCGCCGATCGCTATGACCCAGCAACGCCCTTGCTGCGAGATCCAGTCGTCCTCGCGCACCAGCGAGCGACCCAGGAAGCGGGCGGGCATCCGCTGTCGGACCTGATCACGGCCGAGGCGCCCACGACGGGGCGCGGACGCGGAGACTCGAGCACGGCCGATGCTGACCTCGGCCGGCACCTGAGCGCCTTGGCCATCGGCGGCTGGCTCCTACAGGACGGCGCCATGCTCGGTGACGCAGCTGCGCTCGCCGACCGCTACTTCTCCGGTACCTCGCCGCCACCCGCCCGGCGGCTGCGGCCAGGCCTCGAGCAGGTCCTCGACGCGCTCCGGCTCCTGGAGCAGGAGCAGCAGCTCCCTGCCGCAACCCGGGAGCGGGCGTGCTCGTGGACCGCCGCCCACCGGACCTGGCTGGTGACAACCCGGCCGCCTCGGCCAGCGAGCCGGGAAGCACTGTGGGTGGATGTGACCCTGCTCGCCTGCCTCGCCTACCTCGACGAGATCGATGCGATCGCCACCCACCTGCCGGTCGCGGCCGAACGGCGACAGGAGCTCCTCGCCCTGTGGAGCGGACGCAGACCGACCGGGCTGAAGGCGCAGGAACGGGCGATGAACTCGCTACAGGCCCTGGTGCGGCTCGACACCGTCGGGCGTCGCCTCGGGGTCGCGCTCGACGACACGCGGCGTGCCGATGGGGACGCCCTGCGCCGCCTGATCCTCCAGGCGGCACCACACCCGGATGTCACACGCCAGGTCGTCGAGTGCCAGCTGTGGCTCCCCACGGCCTCGACCCGTCGCCCGCCGACACCCGAGCCGCCCGGAGTCGCTGGGCTACCCGCCCTGTGGTGGGCGGGACTCGTGGGGCCCTGAGTCCACCGCTGGCTCAGGCGTCGGACACCCCCCGCTCGTCAGACCGCGCGGCGATCGATGCCCTCCGCTCGCCGAGGACCTCGGTCGCGGCACGGTCCAGGGTGACCGCACGCGCGTCGAAGGCGTGCTCCTCGCGGATGCGCTCTGCCAGGGCATGGCGTCGCTCGAGCAGTTCCGGGCGCTCGGCGAGCGACCGCTCGACGACACCTGCCAGCTCAGCAGGATCGGCGTACGTGGCCACCAGGCCGTCGAACACCTCCTCGATGCCATCGACGTGATCGCTCACCACGGTCGCGCCACACGCCGCCAGGTCGAAGAGACGGTTCGACAGGAAGGCCTCCCGTCGCATGTCGTCCCAGTGGTCGTTGAGGACGACCCCGGCTGAGCGGTAGAGGGCCGCGAGCTCGTCGTTGGGGACGTGTGAGCCGGCCCAGTTCTCCTCCGGTATGCGACCACGCCACCAGGCGCCATAGACCTGCAGGTCGATCCCGGCCGCCAGGGCATCCCGCACGATCGGCCGCAGGATGCCCTTGGAGTTCCCGACGAACACCACCGAGCTGCCGGGCGTGGCGGCGGCGTCGGGCAGGAAGCGGTCCCGGTCGGTGCATTGGAGCAACGGTTGCACGGGCCGGCGCAGCCGGGTCTCCAGCTTCCTCGCGAAGCGTTCGGACGCGACGAACAACCGGTCGTACCGGCGCAGCTCACCGTCATCGACCTCGTCCGGATGGCTGATGAGCCAGAGCAGGTTGACCTGGTCGGGGCGCACGTGATGACGTTCCCGACCGCGCAGGACGACGACGACGTCGTCGAGGTGGGCGCTCGGTCGCTCCCACGCGTCGTGCAGGTCGATGACGACCTCATGCCCGAGGCGACGCAGCGCCGCCTGCAAGCTCTCCGCGAAGTAGCGGTCGCCCCAGCGCTCACGGGCGAGCACATCCGGGGCGCCGATCTTGATGGCCCAGCGACGCGGCCGATGCCGATCACGCACGGCGGTGACGTGCGGCTCGTGCGCGTCCGCAGGAACCCACCTCGAGCCGCTGCGCACTCGGTGGGCCGGCTGGAGCCCCAGCAGTTCCCAACGTGCGTGCTCGTCATCGTCGAGCCCGCCGGACCAGCGCTCCAGGAACGCGGTCTGGTCCTGGTCGCGGATCGCAGCGGTCGGCAGCTCGACGGCCCGCCCCGCCGCAGCCCCCGACCCCGCGTGGTATTCCAGGCGTCCGCCGAGCCGGGATCGCAGGCGCAGGCTCAGATCGACGTCGGCGAGGACGGCGCGGTACCGAGGGTCGAACCCTTGGACCGCCAGAAGGTCCTCACGCCGAGCCGCGAACAGCGCACGGCAGAGCGCCGCGCGCTGCCCGGAGGTCCCTGCCTCCGGACCGTCCGGGGGGAAGCCGGCCAGGAACGGGTACGGGAGGCCGTCCCATCCCGCGCCATACCCGGTGGACTCGATCGCACCCGAGAACGACATCCAGGGGCCTTGCGTCGCACGTGCCCTCCCGTCCCGCAACGGCTCGACGAGCGGCTGCCACCATCCGGGCCTGACCAGCGCGGACTGATCGAGGAACACCACGATGTCGCCGGTTGCGTCGAGCAGGCCCAGGTTCAGCGAGATCGCTGCCCCAAGCTGCATCCAGGTGGGTGAGATCACACGGACGGGAGCGAACCGATCCTCGAGCTCGAGCACGCGCCACCTGTGCCAGGCCCGTCGTGAGTCGTCCACGACGAGCACCTCGAGGTCATCAGGCGGGCACGATTCGACCAGCCGCTGCAGGCACCGTGACAGACTCCCGCTGGCATCCGCGTGCCAGATCACGACCGAGATCCTGCCGCCGATCGACGTTCTCGCCAGCGCCGGCTCCCACTCCAGGTTGTGCTTGGCGTAGACCCGCAGGCGGTGGCCCAACGGCTCCCTCACGCTGATGCGGTCACCCCGGTCGCGATCGTGGGAGTAGCGCACGCCGACGAAGGGCGCGTACCTGATGTCGGACACCTCGGTCAGCCGGATGATGTAGTCCCAGTCGTTGGCCCGCGGTAGGTCCTCGTCCCACGCGCCGACCCGGTCCACGAGGTCCCGACGGTGCACGAGGGTGTTGACGTCGATGTAGTTGGCCTCGAGCAGCGCCCCGCGGTCGAACTCGACCCCGCGGTAGGCGGTCTCACCCCGGTCGCGCAGCTCGAGCGCCGAGTAGGCGGCGCCCGCGCCCGTCTCGAGGAGGTAGGCGACCATGAGGGCGAGGAACTCGGGGTCCCAACGGTTGTCCGCATCGAGGTACGCCACGAAGCTCCCTCGCGCTGACGACAACGCGTGGTTGCGGGCACGACAGACCCCGCCTGGGGCCTGGTGCAGCAGGCGGACCCGAGCGTCGGTGATCGCTGACACCACCTGCGCGGACGCATCGACGCTGCCGTCGTCGACGACGAGAAGCTCGAGGTGACCGTGGGACTGGTCCAGCACTGAGCGCACCGCAGCGGCCACGGTGTCGGCGCGGTCACGCACAGGCATGACAACCGAGACCAGCGGTGCGTCTCTCGATCCCCTCCCGTAGCGGGCTCGGAACGCCGCCTCCTCCTCCCGATCGAACGTCTCGTACCGGCGCGGGAAGTCCCGGTGGTCGGTGATCGCCCCGATCCGTGCCGCCGAGGCTCGCAGGAACGCCAGGATGGCCGGCTCCCGGGGGTCGAGGGACGGATGACGCTCCCGGTAGGCCACCTCGTCGAACCAAGTGTTGGCGGTGTAGCCCTCTCGCCACCCCGCCTCCAGGTAGTGACCGAGCGGTCCACCGGGATGCTCACCGACACCCGGTGACTGATCGAGGTAGTGGTCGACGTCGAAGATCGGGTGGGGCTGTGCCTGGCGGGAGACGCCGCGGCGCAGGTAGTGGACGAGCGGCCCGTATCGTGTGCGTGCAGCGCCGCGGTGGGCACGGGTGTAGCCCGCGACATCGAAGAACGGGTGCGGGCTGTGGCCACGGGCGACGCCGATCTGCAGGTAGTGCTCGATCGGATCCTGCTCGTTGCCGGGCTGCGGGGCCGTCTGCGCGCGGTACCACTGCTCGTCGAAGATGCCTGAGGCGCGCACCTCTTGCGCGGCCGCGGCGAGCCCGGGCTGCTCGCTGCCACGAGTCAGCTTGGCTCGGACTCGACGTCGCAGGTCCCGGCTTGGCCGATCTCGCCTGCGCACACGAACCCTCCCGCGTCGCCTGCCTGCCAGGTCCTGGCGAGGAGAACACGCTGACGGTTCGACGTAGGCTATCGCTGCGACCGAGAGAGGCGGCGATGGCTGAACGCAAGCGGTTCGACATCGTCGTCGTCACGGATCCCCGACTCGACGACGGCGGCAACCGATCCCTGGCTGAGCAGATCCGGATCCACGCACGCGTCGGCTACCGCACCGCGCTGCTCTCGGTCGCCGAGGATGTGACGCTCCTTCGCGGCATCGACCCTGATCTCGCCGACCTGGTTCGAGCGGGCGACTTGGCGCTGGTCCGCCCGGACCAGCCGCTCCGGTGCTCGCTGTTGCTCGGCCGCGGAACCCGGGCCATCGAGCAGCCGCAGCGGTTCCGACCGGACGTCGTCGCCGACCAGGCCTACCTCGTCGTGGACGAAGGTTCCCGGGGTGATGCCGGTCCACCGCACGAGGAGCAGCGCCCTGAAGGTCAGTCCGCCGACGAACTCTTCGATCTCACGTGGACCTGGGCCGCGGCGAGCGACGTGGCGGTCGCCGCCGCCGCGGCGCGCTCGACGACCTCCGACCGGACGGTCCCGCTCTGGTCCGAGGTGATCGACCGTGACCGCTGGCAGACCGGAGCTCTCCCCCAACCCACGCCACGGGGACCGATCGGCCGCCACGCCTGGGATCACAGCTCACGCTGGCCGGCCGACACCGAGGAGCTGCTCG
>SLQK01000160.1 GCA_007131525.1 Nitriliruptoraceae bacterium
ACTCCCCGAACACCGCGACGTAGGAGCGCGACGGCGGGGCTCCGTCGGATCCGCTGCGCACATCGTCGAAGAGGGCGACCGCGCCACCACCCAGCATCCACCGCCGACCACCGGTTGCGCCGAACAGCAGCAGCAGGCCCAGCACGATGAGCAGGGTCGGCCCCACGAAACCCTCGGGCACCACGTTGCTGACGAGGAACAGCACGCCGACCAGCGCGAGCACGGTGCCCGTCACCCGACGGCCCCTGGCCACGAGCCAGCCACCTCCGGCCACGAGCACCGCGGGCCACCAGGTCCCGACGACGTCGGCGACCTCCGCAGGCAGCACCTCGAGCACCAGGAGCGCACGCCCGAGACCGAGCACGATGAGCACGACCCCGGCGATGGTCAGGCCGGAGGCCAACGGTCGCTGCACCGCCGTCACCGAGCCCAACAGCGAGCTGGCCGTCGAGCGCCGACGTCGATCACTCCCGCGCGTCATCGTCCACCCTCCACAGGGTCCGTGTAGCGCACCTGGACATCCCCGAACACGACCACCCCGTACAGCACCACCACGGGCGACTCGGGGTAGCTCGGCTGCTCGCTCGGCAGCGTCACATCTCCCAGCAGCCGGGTGATGCGGTTCTCCAGGCGCCACCCGCCAGGCACCTCGACACGCACGTCCCCGAACACCGAGGTGGCCGTCACCACCAGCCGATCGGTGTCCACCCCGTCGTCGCTCACGATCAGTCGGGCGTCACCGAACACCGCCGTCGCTGCCAGCCCTTCGCTGGGCCGGTCGCCGGCGGCCGTCGCCAGCTCGGCAACCTCGAGGTGGGCGGTCCGGACGCGCAAGCCAGCCTGCAGCATCGCGCCGCCCACGGCGACCAGGATGCCCGGGACGATGAGGCGGCCGATGGGGATGTCCACGAGTTCCAGCGTCGAGAGCAGGAGCAGGCCTCCGACGACCATGACGAACAGGCCCGCGACCGGCGCCCCCGTCACCGCCCACCACAGACCGGCGATGACGACCGCAGCCGGCCACCAGCCGGCGAGCAGGTCGGAGGCGTCCAGCACCTCGAGGTTGTCCAGCGCCAGCAGGACCCCCACCGCGATGAGTGCGAGCCCGAAGGGCAGCGCGCCGTCGAACCGGCGACGGACCTGCCCACGAGGGGGATCTGAGCGTGCGGTCACGAGCGGACCTCCTTCGCTGGTGCAAGGGCACCCAGCAGATCAGTGGCCACGTCACCATCGAGGTAGGTGGCCATGTGCTCGCGGTAGGTGGCGAGCCGTGCGCGACCCTGGGCGGTCATCCGCACCCTGGTGACCGGCGTGCGGCCGTCGTAGTCCTTGGTGACGTCCACATCGCCGGCATCCTCCAGCTTGCGCAGGTGGGTGGAGATGTTGCCGGCGGTGCCGCCGGTCAGCTCCTGGAGTTGCGGGAAGGTCAACGCTCGACCGTCCCCGACCGCCTCGAGCAGGACCGCGAGCTGGAGCCGGGTCGGGGCGTGGAGCACGGGGTCGAGGATGGGGAACACCTCGCCGTCCCTCCTGCTGTCGCAGGCCCAGGCCGTCGCTGTCCTGCGCACCACGCCATCATCCCACAGATTGGTCTGTGATGCAAAGTGCTTTGCCAACAGCTTGGCTGGAGCGGCGCGGCCGACGGATCGCGCCGGCGTGGGACCTGGCTACCGTGCCGGGCGGCGGTGGCGACGGCCTCCGGCGTGGATCGCGTCACGCCTCGTCCAGCACGCCGCCGACGACCGCTGTCCCACGGATCGACAGGAGCGATGAGGTGGAGCGCCTCGCCTACGGCGACACCGGCCTCGAGGTGACCCCGCTGGGGATCGGGCTCGCGGCGCTCGGGCGCCCCGGCTACGTGACCCTCGGCCACGCCCAGGACCTCGGACCCGACCGCAGCGTGGCGGGCCTGGGCCGTCGCACGCACCAGGTGCTCGACCACGCCTACCAGCGCGGGGTGCGCTACCTCGACGTGGCCCGCTCCTACGGCTACGGCGAGGCCTTCCTGGCTGACTGGCTGGCAGCCGACTCCGAGCGGGCGGCGACCGTCACCGTCGGCTCGAAGTGGGGCTACACCTACGTCGCCGGCTGGCGCGTGGACGCCGAGGAGCACGAGATCAAGGACCACTCGCTGCCCACCTTCGAGCGTCAGTACGCCGAGACCCGGGAGCTCCTCGGCGCTCACCTCGACCTCTACCAGGTCCACTCGGCCTCGCTGGCGACCGGCGTCCTCGAGGACCGCCGCCTCCTCGACGCCCTGACCGAGCTCGCCGGGTCGGGCGTCGTGGTGGGCCTGTCCCTGTCCGGACCGGACCAGGCCGACACGCTGCGACGCGCGCTCGAGCTGAGCGAGACCGGCCGGGCACCCTTCCGCGCGGTCCAGGCGACCTGGAACCTGCTGGAACCCTCGACGGGAGCAGCACTGGCCGCAGCGCAGCAGGCCGGGTGGGGCATCACGGTCAAGGAGGCCCTGGCCAACGGCCGCCTCACCGCACGCGGCGATCTGCCGGACGCCGTGCGGCACGCCGCGACGGAGCTGGGGGTCACCGTCGACGCCCTCGCCATCGCCGCAGCCGTCGCCCAGCCCTGGGCTCACGTGGTGCTGTCAGGAGCCACGACGATCGAGCAACTCGCCAGCAACGTGGGTGCCCTCGAGCTCACGCTGCCGGCCGGGGTCGTCGACGAGCTCACCGCCGTCGCGGCCGAGGCCCCGGCCGACTACTGGGACCGCCGTCGCACGCTGGCGTGGAACTGAGCTGCTGGCACCCGATCAGCACCCGCGGATCAGCACCCGCGGACGCCTGCCGTGACCCCAGCCGGCCAGCTGACGTCAGCGGACGATCGTGGCGCCGGCGTTCGCGAGGTCGGCGAGGCCACCGGCGTCGTACACCTCGGCGAAGCCCAGCTCCTGCATGAACACGGCGGCCTGCCCGCTGCGGTTGCCCGAGCGGCAGTACAGGACGTAGCTGCCGTCCCGGTCGAGCCCGTCGATCTCGTCCCGGAACGCCGCCTCGTAGATGTCCACGAGCTCGGCGTCGGCGAGGTGGCCCTCGGCGAACTCCGCGGGGGTGCGGACGTCGATGATGGTGAGGTCGTCGCGCTCGGCCAGGAGGCTCACGGCGTCCTGGGCGCCGATCCGGACGACGCCGGGCCGCTCCTCGGCGGCAGCAGCGTCGGTCGTGGTGTCGTCGGCCGTGGCGCCGGCGCAGGCGGAGATGGCGAGCGCTGCGAGGGCTAGGAGCAGGAGGCTGGTGTTCCGCACGGGCGTCTCCGGTGGGATCGGGGGCCGGAAGGCCAGGACGTCGGGAGGTCGGGAGGTCGGCAGATCAGGAGGTCGGGAGGTCGGCAGATCGGGAGGTCGGGAGGTCGGGAGGTCGGGAGGTCGGGAGCGAGGCGGCAGGGGGCTGTGGTCAGCGCATAGCGCATCGCGTGCGGACGCCTCTCCGGCGGTGAACGCCTCCACAGCGGCTGATATGTCCGGACGTTACCCCATGGGCGTCGGCGTGCACCGAGCGCACGGAGAGAGCGCCCCCGTGCCGCTCACCGTCGCGCTACTCCCCGTCGCGCCGCTCAGCGTCACCCTGCTCAGCGTCACCCTGCTCCCGTCGCGCCGCTCCCGGCCACGCCGCTCACCGCTCGGGATGGGTGTCCACGAAGGCGGTGGTCGGCGCCGGCCCTTCCTCTGACCGCCACGACGAGGTGTAGCGGAAGCGCTGACCGCGGATGAGCGTGGTGCGGTACTCCACCGGCCGCTGCCCGCTGCGGGCCAGCCGGTCCACCCGGAGCAGCGCCTCGCCCTCGTCGAGCTGCAGCAGGGTCGCCAGCTCCGCGTCGGGGACGACCGGCGTGAGCGTCTCGTCCGCGGAGGTCAGCTGCACGGCGCTGAGCTCCTGCAGGACGTCGTAGAGGGCGGCCCGGGTGAAGTCGACGTCGAGGACCTGCCGGCCGATGTCAGCGGGGAGCCAGGCATCATCGACCGCCAGCGGCTCGCCCCCGGCGAAGCGGATCCGCTCGAGGCGCACCAGCTCGGCCTTCGGGGGGAGCCCGAGCCGTGCGGCGATCTCCGGATCGTGGTCGACACCGAGGTAGAGCACCTCGGACCGCTGCTCGAGACCGGCCTCCTCCACGGCCCGGAAGAGGCTGTAGAGACCGCCGAGGGGTTGCGTCAACACCCCGTCCGTCAGGAAGCTCCCCCGCCCCCGGTGCCGGTCGACCAGCCCCCGGGCGCGGAGCCGCTGGACCGCCTCACGCACCGTGTGACGGCTGACCCCGTACTCCTCGGTGAGCTCCTTGTCGGTGGGGAACCGGTCGACGATGTCACCCGAGGCGATGCGCCGTTCGAGATCGTTGAGCACCTGCTGCCACAACGGGCGGCTGGCTGAGGTCCGCTCCGACGCCGACATGGCCCACTCCCGACCGCGGGCCGTTGCCGCTCGCCACGCGCTCGCGGCGATCACCCGCGCGCAACGAGCCTAACCCGTCCGCTCAGCCCACCCACAGCAGCATCGGGACCGCGATCAGCAGGAACAGCACGCTCATGGCCGTCCCGGCCCGGACGTAGTCGACCACGCGGTAGCCGCCCGGGCCCATCAGCAGCGCGTTGACCTGGTGAGTGGGGAGCAGGAAGGCGTTGGACGCGGCCAGGGCGACCATCATCGCGTAGGTCGCCGGATCCGCACCGACCCCGACGGCGACGTTGGCCGCCAGCGGCACCAGCAGGACCGTGGCGCCCACGTTGGAGACGACCAGGGTGAACACCGTCGTCAGCACCCCGACCGTGGCCAGGATCGCCCATCCCGGCAGCTCGGCCGTGGCGGTGATCACCCCTTCGGCGATCCACGCGGCCGTGCCAGTCTCCTCCACCGCCTGACCGAGCGGGATCAGGGCGGCGAGGAGGAACACGGTCTTCCAGCTGACCGCCCGGTAGGCCTCGTCCGGCGTCAGCACACCGGCGAGCAGTACCCCGATCGCCCCGACCATCAGGGCCAGCGACAGCTGCATCCCGGTGAAGATGACCAGGCTGAGCGACAGGGCGAAGGCGCCCAACGCCCACCAGCGCTTGCCGGTCCGAGGCGGCTCGGTGGGGTGATCGCTGATCACGACGAAGGACGGATCGGCATCGATGTCGCGGATCCGTTCCCAAGGACCGAACAGCACGAGGACGTCCCCACCACCGAGGCGGTGCTCCCGCAGCCCCTCGGTGATGATCTCGCCTCGATGATGGACGGCCAGCAGGGCGGCCCCGAACCGGACCCGCAACCGGAGATCGCGCACCTGCTGGCCCACCGCGTCCGAGCCGGGGCGCACCGAGACCTCGACCAGCCCGGCGTGCACCGGGTCGACGAGCGCCGCGAAGGGGTCGTCGGCCGGCTGGAGCCGCTCGAGGCCGTGCTGCTTGGCGAAGGCCGCGACCTGCTCCGGCGTGCCGGTCAGTCCGAGCACCGTGCCGCCCTCCACCTGGTGGTCGCGGGGTGGGGCGAGCTGGGGGTCCTGCCCGTCGGTGGCAACCGCGGCCAGGAGCACCCCGGACTCCGTGCGCTCGATGTCCTCGACCTCGCGGCCGATGAGCGGGCTGTCGGCGGGCACCGTGGCCGCATGCAGCCGCCCGTCGAGGCCGTAGCGCGCCGAGATGCCGGGCAGTGCCTCACTGGAGCTGCGGTCGGCGTCCACCGCGGGCAGGAGCCACCGCCCGGCGACGGCGAACAGGGCGATACCCGACAGCAGCAGCGCCGCGCCGATGGGGGTGGGCGCGAACAGCCCGAAGGGCTCCACCTCGATGCCGAGGTTGTCGGCCGAGGAGGCCAGCAGGTCGTTGAGCAGGATCAGCGGCCCCGAGGCGACGAGCGTCAGCGTGCCGCCGAGGATCGCGGCGAACCCCATCGGCATCAGCAGTCGCGACGACGGCACCTTGGTCCGGTCGGAGATGCGCTCGATCACCGGGAGGAACAGCGCCGCGGCACCGATGTTCTGCATGAAGGCGCTGATGCCCCCGACCGCCAGCGAGCTCGAGGCCATGATCCGCCGCTCCGTGGACCCGCCGACCTTGAGCAACCAGGCCGCGACGGTCTGCATCACCCCGACCCGGTCCAGCGCCGCACCGAGGATCATCACCGCGATGATCGAGATGACCGCGTTGGACGAGAAGCCGGCGAACACGTCCGCGGTCGG
>SLQK01000078.1 GCA_007131525.1 Nitriliruptoraceae bacterium
CGGCGCCGGCATGGGCGGCGGCCACGACGAGCGCGAGCAGACGCTCAACCAGCTGCTGGTCGAGATGGACGGCTTCGACGTCCGGACCGCCGTGATCCTCATCGCCGCCACCAACCGTCCCGACATCCTCGACCCGGCCCTGCTGCGTCCCGGCCGGTTCGACCGGCAGATCGTGGTGGACCGCCCGGACCTGATCGGTCGCGAGGCGATCCTCGAGGTCCACGCCAAGGGCAAGCCGCTCGGCGACGACGTCGACCTCGGTGTGCTCGCCCGCTCCACCCCCGGGTTCACCGGCGCGGACCTCGCCAACCTCGTGAACGAAGGGGCCCTGCTCGCCGCCCGTCGCGGCAAGCAGGAGATCGACATGGCGGAGCTGCAGGAGTCGATCGAGCGCGTGATCGCCGGCCCGGAGCGCAAGACCCGGCTGATGAGCGAGGACGAGAAGCGCACCGTCGCCTACCACGAGGCGGGCCACGCCATCGTCGGACACGCGCTGCCGAACGCCGACCCGGTCCACAAGATCACGATCATCCCGCGGGGTCAGGCACTCGGGTTCACCATGCAACTGCCGACCGAGGACAAGTACCTCATCGCCCGCTCGGAGCTGATCGACCGCCTGGCGGTGATGATGGGTGGCCGGGTCGCCGAGGAGCTCAAGGTCGGTGACATCACCACCGGCGCCGGTGACGACATCCGCAAGGCCACCGCCACCGCACGCGAGATGGTCACCCAGTACGGGATGAGCACGCTCCTCGGGCCGATCACCCTGGGCCAGAAGGACTCCCAGCCCTTCCTCGGCAAGGAGTTCGGTCACCAGCCGGACTACTCCGGGGCGGTCGCCCAGCAGATCGACGAGGAGGTCCGGGCGCTGCTCGACGAGGCGCACGACGAGGCGCTGGAGATCCTGGTCGAGAACGACCATGTGCTCGAGGCGCTGGCCGCCAAGCTGTTGGAGGTCGAGACCGTCGACGGGCAGCTCCTCGCCGAGGTCTTCGAGCCGGTCCACCACCGACCCAGTCGTGCGCTCACGGTCCCCTCGATCGACGACCCCGCCGCCGTCATCGAGAAGCTGCGACGCGGCCAGCTGGGTGGCAACGGCCGCGGCAACGGCCACGGCAACGGCCACGCGCAGCCCGCCGGCCAAGCCACCGAGCACGCTGCGGATCAGGCCGCGGAGTCGTCCACCTCGGCGTCGGCGTCGAAGCAGGGCTGAGCGCCCGAGCTGGAGACCACGCCCCCGACGGTGGGGCGGGCCGCTCACCACGAAGGAGACCACTCGTGAGCGTGCACCCACTGCCCCACACGACCAACGGGGTCGAGCCCCACCTCGACGACGACGTCGAGGTACTGGCCGCCGACCGGGCTGAGAACGTCGCCGCCTCGCAGCGCAGGGTCCGGCACATCACCGGCATCGAACCCTCCCGCACCTTCGACCACCAGAAGATCGCCCAGGCCGTCCGGCTGCTCTTCGAAGCGATCGGGGAGGACCCCGACCGTCCCGGCATCGCCGACACCCCGGCACGGGTGGCACGGGAGTACGACGAGATCTTCGCGGGGCTGCTCGTCGACCCGGCGGACGTGCTGTCGGTGACCTTCGACGAGGCCTACGACGAGATCGTCATGATGCGCGACATCGAGTTCCACTCGATGTGCGAGCACCACCTGGTGCCCTTCACGGGACATGCCCACGTCGCCTACCTCCCGAACGCCAACGGCCAGGTCACCGGGCTGTCGAAGCTGGCGCGCCTGGTCGATGTCTGTGCGAAGCGCCCCGGGCTGCAGGAGCGCATGACGGCGATGATCGCCGACGCGCTCGAGCGGGCACTCGAGCCCCGTGGGGTCATGGTCGTCGTGGAGGCCCGCCACTTCTGCATGGAGATGCGGGGCATCCGCAAGCCGGGTGCGCAGACGGTCACCTCGACGGTGCGCGGCAAGTTCCGTGACGACCCGAAGACCCGCGCCGAGGCGATGATGCTCCTCAAGGGCTGAGGCAGGCGCGATCGTCGCGGTCGGGCGACGCGTCGGGCCACGGCGCCCACCTGGTCGCGCCGCCACCGGCCACGGCGCCCACCTGGCGGCTCCCCCCCCGGCCACGGCCGCTGCAGGCTGGCCGTAGCATGCGATGGTCACGGGGACACGGATCGGGCGGAGGGCCGGATGAGCGACGCGGCGCCACGGGCCTCGCTCCGCGTGCGCGACGCCACCGCTTGGGAGGTCTCGGGACCGGTCGACGTCGAGGTGTACGGCGAGCCGACCGTGATCGAACAGCTGCTGGTGGCGGTCCCGAGCGAGGTCGCACGGTCCCGACCGGCGTCCGCCCTCCTGCGGCTGCGGGCTCCGGCGATCCGGTTGCGCGAGGCCCTGGCGAGCGCCGACCCCCGCCTGGCCGACCACCTCGATGCTCGGCTCGCCAGCTGGCGGCAGCCGCCCCCGGACCTGCAGACCCCCGCTGGCACGCTGCCGACCGCGACCAGACCTGTGGTGCTGGGCATCCTCAACGTCACGCCGGACTCGTTCTCCGATGGCGGCACGGCCTACGACCCCCAGCGGCACCCGGCTCCGGCCCTGGCCGCCGCCGCGGCCTTGCTGGAGGCCGGCGCCGACGTGATCGACGTCGGCGGGGAGTCGACCCGGCCCGGCGCTGAGCCGGTCGCCGTCGAGGAGGAGCTGCGACGGGTCCTGCCGGTGGTGCGGGAGTTGGCGGCCGCCGGGGCCGTCGTCTCGATCGACACCACCAAGGCAGCCGTCGCCCGGGCGGCGATCGAGGCGGGGGCGGCGTTGGTCAACGATGTCTCCGCCGGTGCCCTCGACCCCGTCCTGCTGGAGACCGTCGCCGCGGCTGAGGTCCCCTACGTGCTGATGCACCTGCAGGGGACGCCTCTCACGATGCAGCAGGACCCGCGCTACCTCGATGTCGTCGCCGAGGTGCATCACGCGCTGGATACCGGGTTGGACCGGCTCGCGGACCGGGGGGTGGCACCGGAGCGGGTCGTGCTGGACCCGGGGATCGGTTTCGGGAAGCGGCTGGAGCACAACCTCGCCCTGCTCCGCGAGCTCTCGACGTTCACGTCCTTCGGGCGTCCGGTGCTGGTCGGCGCCTCCCGCAAGAGCTTCATCGGGCACCTGACGGGTGGGGCCGGGCCGGACGACCGGCTCGAGGGTTCGCTGAGCGTGGCGGCGCTGGCGGTCGACCGGGGTGCCCGGCTGCTGCGGGTGCACGACGTCGCTGCGACCGTGCGTGCGGTCACCCTGGCGCACGCGATCAGCCATCCGTCCGACGTGCCGTCCTGAGCCGAGGAGCGCAGCGTGGACCGCATCACGATCACCGGCATCGAGGTCTTCGGCCACCACGGGGTGCTGCCCCACGAGCGCGAGTTCGGCCAGCGTTTCGTGGTCGATGTGTCGCTCGGCGTCGACCTGGCGGCCGCAGGTGCCTCGGACGATCTCGCCGACACCGTCGACTACGGCCGCCTCTCTGGGGACATCGCCGCGATCGTCGCCGGTCCCCCCGTCGACCTGATCGAGACCGTGGCGGAGCGCATCGCCACGCGCTGCCTGGAGGACCAGCGGGTCCTGGCCGCCGAGGTGACCGTCCACAAGCCGTCGGCGCCGGTGCCCGTGGTGGCCGCCGAGGTCTCGGTCACGATCCGGCGGGTGCGGGCGTGAGCGAGAGCTTCGCGCTCGGGCTCGGGGCCAACGTCGGTGACGCGCTGGAGACCCTGACCGCCGCCGTCTACGCGATCGACGACCTCGACGGTGTGGTCGTCACCGACGTGTCGGGCGTCTACCGGACCCCACCCTGGCCCGCACCACCCGACCCCCGCGCCGTGCCGCAGGACGACTTCCTCAACCTGGCGCTGGTCGGTGTCACCTCGCTGTCGCCCTTCGAGCTGCTCGACGAGCTGCAGCTGATCGAGGCCGCCTTCGGGCGGGACCGGGACCGCGAGGTTCGGTGGGGACCGCGCCCCCTGGACATCGACCTGCTGCTGCACGGCGAGGTGGAGCTGGACACCGAGCGCCTGGTGCTGCCCCATCCCCGCATCACCGAGCGGGCCTTCGTGCTGGTGCCGTTGCTCGAGGTGCTCCCCGGTGGCGTGCTCCCCGGTGGCCAGCGGCTCACCGCTGCCCTGGCGGCACTGGCACCGATCGAGGACATCGAGCTGGAGGTCCGCCTCGAGGAGGTCCCGGGTGGGCGCCTCGCGCGACCCGAGGGCCCGAGCGGGCCGCCTGCGGGCTTCGTCCGTCCAGGGTGGCAGGACCTTGAGGCTGCTCGCGACCCCGGGCCGACCGGCACCACCGACGGCGGGCCGGACGCAGCTGCCGCCGGCGGTGGTGACGCGGGTCTGGGCGGTGGTGGCGCCGCGGGCCCGGGCGGTGGTGCGGCATGAGGGTCGCCCTCATCGGACCCGGGCGGGTCGGCACGTTGCTCGCGATCGCCGGTACTCGGGCGGGTTGGCGTGTGGCGGCCGTGGCGGGCGGTCGGGAGGCGTCGCGGTCCGCCCTGGCGGCCAGCATCGCGGGGTTGCGGACCTTCGACGACCCCGCCGAGGCGGTGGCGGGTGCCGACCTCGTGCTGGTCACCGTCCCCGACGACGCCATCGCGTCGGTGGTGGACGGGCTGGTGCGCGCCGATGCCCTCACCCCCTCGCACCGGGTCGTCCACGTGGCCGGCTCCCGCGGGCTGGACGCGCTGCGCCGGGCCCGGCTGGCAGGTGCGCAGGTGGCGGCCTGCCACCCGGCGATGACCATCCCGGCCGGAGCCAGCGACCCCGACCTGCTGGTCGGGGTGGCCTGGGCCGTGACGGCCGGACCGACGGACCGTGCCTGGGCCAGCGAGCTGGTCGTAGCGCTGGGCGGCGACCCCTTCCATCTCGCCGATGACGCCCGGGTGACCTACCACGCCGCGCTGGCGCTGGCGTCCAACGCGGTGGGTGCTGCGGTCGTCGCGGCCCGACGGCTGCTGCTGGCGGCGCGGGTGGCGGACCCGGCGGCCTTCCTCGCCCCGCTGGCCCACGCCTCGGTGGACAACGCGGCCAGCACCGGTGCGGCGGCCCTGACCGGCCCGATCGTCCGCGGCGACGTCGGGACCATCGCGGCCCACCTGGAGCGGCTCGCCGCGGATCTGCCGGAGCTGCTGCCGGTCTACCGGGCGCTGGCGCAGGCGACCCTGGAGCCCGTCCGGCCCAGCCTCGGTCCCGAGGTCGTCGCCGCGCTCGACGACCTGCTCGCCGGCGACGACCGAGGTGCGGGAACCGCGCTGGAGGGGTGATGACGTGGAACGGGTGACGACGATCGCGGGCCTGCGTGCCCGGGTGGGGGCCCTGCGCGCCGCCGGCGCGACGATCGGGTTCGTGCCGACGATGGGTGCCCTCCACGAGGGGCACCTGGCGTTGGTCCGGCTCGCCGCCGAGCGCGCCGACGAGGTGGTGGTGTCGATCTTCGTCAACCCCACCCAGTTCGACCGCGCCGACGATCTCGCGGCCTACCCGCGGGACCTGGCGGGCGATGAGGCGGCGCTGGACGGCCTGGGTCCGGCGGCACCGGCGCTGACCTTCGTCCCCGAGGTCGGCGAGCTCTACCCGCGGGCACCGGCCACCAGCGTGACGGTGGCGGGGCTCGGCGACCACCTCTGTGGCGCCTCCCGGCCCGGGCACTTCGACGGGGTCGGTCTGGTGGTGGTGAAGCTGCTGCACATCGTGGCACCCGACCTCGCGGTCTTCGGTCGGAAGGACCGCCAGCAGCTGCAGATCGTGCGGCGCATCGTCGCCGATCTCGACCTGCCCGTGGAGCTCGTGGCTGCGCCCACCGTGCGCGAGCCCGACGGCGTGGCGCTCTCGAGCCGCAACCGCCGGCTGTCCGCCGAGGAGCGTCGCGCGGCCCGGGCGCTGCCCCGGGCGCTCAGGGCTGCGGTACTGACCGCACGCCAGGCGCGGACGGCCGGCGAGCAGCTCCCGGTGGCGACGCTCCGCGCGGCGGCGCTCGCGGTCCTCGACGTGCCGGGTGTCGACGTGGACTACCTCGAGGTGGTCGATCCCGAGGGTCTCCAGCCCGTCACCGGCCCGCTGGCCCCCGACGAGGTCGTGGTGGTGGCGGTCGCCGCGCACGTCGGTCCGGTCCGGCTGATCGACAACGTCGAGGTGGGCGACACCCCGGACGAGGAGC
>SLQK01000278.1 GCA_007131525.1 Nitriliruptoraceae bacterium
GGCTGAGGCGGATCCCCACAGCGGCCGACGGCACCCGCCGCGGCATCAGCCGGTGTGACCGACCCCGACCCCACCGATGAGCACCACCGCTGCGAGCCCCCACACGTACAGCGAGAAGACCCGGAACCGGGCCGACTCCAGGAGTCGGAGCACCAGCCACAGGGCAGCGGTGCCCACCGCGGCGGCGGAGACGAACCCCACGGCCATGGCCTCCCAGCTGATCGTCCCGAACCCGTCAGCCAGCGCGACCTGTAGCGCCTGGACGCCGGTGGCGGCGAGGATCGTCGGGATGGCGACGTAGAAGGAGTAGCGGGCCGCCAGCGTCCGCTGCATGCCCAGCAGCAGCGCCGCGAAGATCGTGGTCCCGCTCCTGGAGATGCCGGGCGCCAGCGCCGCGGCCTGGGCCGCTCCGACCAGCACGGCCGTGGTCACCGTGACCTGGGCCGGGCCGCGCCACCCGAACCGCAGCCAGCGGCCGCTCCGCTCCGGGGTCATCGCGTCGGTCCACCACAGCATCGCGCCCGTGAGGACGAGCGCTCCCGCGACCAGCTGCGGCGATCCGAAGACCCTGGCCAGGGGATCCTGGAACGCGAGCCCGATGACGCCGGTCACCGCGACCGAGAGCAGCATCAGCAGCACCAGGCGGCTGGCCACCGCCTCCGACCAGGCGCCGCCACCGGGGCGGAGTCGGCCGGCGAGGCGATCCTCCCGGACCCCGTGGACGAGCTCACGCAGCCCGTCGCCCATCACGACCACGACCGAGACCAGGGTGCCGACGTGGACGACCAGGTCGAACAGGATCAGCTCGGGGCTGTCCGGTGATGGCAGGTCCACACCCCGGTCCCGCAGGGCGGCCTGTGCCAGCACCAGGTGGCTGGTGGAGGACACCGGCACGAACATGAAGACGCCCTGGATGACCCCGAGCACGAGCGCGATCAGCAGGGTCACCGGTACCTCTTCAGGACGTGGGGGGTGGGAAGGTAGGCGACCGGACACGGCTGCCCACCGGCGCCGGTCAGCTGCAGGCGGGTCCGTGGATCCCGAGCCCACCAGCGACCGCCCGTCGCTCCGCTGCCACGACGCGGCCGTGGAAGCGATCGTTGGGACGGAACAGCACCGCTGCCGCGAGACCCTCGGCAGCCAGGAGTTCGTTGACGAACACCCCGTCGTCGGTCCACACCCCGCGCAAGGGCCGGTCGAAGCGATCGCGGTCCTCACGGTCGGCCGCCAACCACACCAGCGCCGTGGGCGGCAGCAGCTCCGCCAACCGGTCGGTGGCGGCCTCCGCCAGGCACTCCGCGTCCCGGCCGTCCCGAGCCAGCTCGGGAGCGTCGATGTTGAGCAGCCGGACCCGGATCGAGCCGCCGTCGGGGATCGTCCCACCCGGGGCGGCGATGACCCGGATGGTGTCACCGTCGACGACCCGGTCGACGATCGCCGGTTCCGCATCAGCGGGGACGCCCTCCGGACGGCCCTCGGCCGAGGCGTCGGCCAGCGGGGACGGGGCCGGCCCACCGTCCAGCAGTCGGCCGAGCTCCGTGCAGCCGGCGACCAGCAGACCGAGGGCGATGAGGACCATCACCGCCGCCCTCGCACCATGCCGTCCCGCCATCCCCACCCCTGCCATCGTCGATCCGAGGCCGGCTCGCGCGGTCTGGCACGATCACCGGACCCGAGCGACCCCGGTCGCGCCCGCGCCCACCCGACCAGGAGCAGCATCGTGCCGCGTCTCAGCGTCGACCGCAGTCAAGCGCACGTCACCCTCCGCCTCGACGCGCCGGACCGCCGCAACGCCCTGGACCTGGAGACCATGGCCACGCTGGCCACCGAGCTGCGTGCCGCCGACGCCGATCCCGAGGTGCGCGTCGTCGTGCTGACCGGCACGGATCCGGCGTTCTGTGCCGGGCTCGACCTCGCCGAGGTCTCCAGCGGCCGGCTCGACCTCGCCGAGGTGGCACGCCTCGACGCCGACCCGTGGCAGGTGCTGCAGGAGCTCACGACGCCGACCGTGGCCGTGGTGAACGGACCTGCGGTGACCGGCGGGCTCGAGCTGGTGCTGTGTTGCGACCTGGCGATCGCGTCGGAGCGGGCCAGGTTCGCCGACACCCACGCCCGGATCGGCATCCACCCGTCCGGCGGGCTGAGCGTGCTCCTCCCGCGCTTCGTCGGCCTGCGTCAGGCCCTGGGGATGAGCCTGACGGGCCGGTTCGTCGGTGCCGAGGAGGCCGCCACGATGGGCCTGGTCAACGCGGTGGTGCCCCACGACCGGCTCGCCGCGACCACCATGGAGGTGGTGGAGGCCGTCGCGGGTACCGACCCGATCGTGGTCGGCGAGCTGCTGGCGACCTACCGCACGCTGTCGGGTGTCCCCCTCGAGGAGGCGCTGCACACCGAACGGGAACGGGGCCGTGCGCTGGTCGTCGACACCGAGGCGGTCGCGGCCCGGCGCCAGGCGGTGGTCGAGCGGGGGCGCAGGCTCACGGGTGGGTGACGCTCACGCCGCGTCGCCCGCGCCGGCCGGGGCTTCGAGCTCCGGGTCACGCACCAGGCTCGGTGTGACCAGCCGCACCGGCACCCGATCGGATCCCGCGGCCAGGTGGGCAGCGAGCGCGTGGTGGCCGTCGACCACGTGCAGCCGGGCGCGATGGTGCACCACGTGGACGTGTCGGTTGCTCAGCGGCCGTGTCGACGAGCCGCTCACCAACCACCGCACCCGCTCCGGGTCGATCTCGGTGGGCGTCGTCAGGACCTCCAGCGCGTACCGCGGGATCGAGCTGGTGATGCCCACGCGGTCACGGACCTCCAGGATCGGCCAGGCGGCAGCAGCGACCTCGACGATGCGGCCGGGTGCGTAGTCGGTCAGGCGATCGGGGAGCTCGGGTGGGAGCACGACCATGGTGACGACCTCTGTCGGGGCGAGGGGGACACGGCCTCACGGCCCGGGCGGTGAGAGCCACGCAGGGGCGAGTCGGGGTGGGAGCCAGCCCCGCCCTGGGCGCGCTCCGACGGGCTCGGTCGGAGGTCGCAACCGGTCGAGGCTTCGGAACAGGATCGTACCGACGGCGGTTGTGGCCCGGACGGGGCGGGGGACGGTGGCCGCGCGACGGTCGCTGGGTCATCTCGACAGCGCCCACGATGCCATCCCAGCCGGGGGTGTCAGCCTGCCAGCACCGCCCGCACATCCACCACCAGCACGACCATGAGGAGGACGAGCACCACCCCGATGAACGCGGTGTAGGCCCAGCGGTACTCCCAGTCGGCCAACCAGACCCGACGCAGGCTGTGGACCGACAGCACCGTGGCGGCCAGCACGAGCAGGATCGACAGCGGTCGTGCCAGAACGCCGATCCATCCGACGACCGGCGCCAGGGCGGGAAGGACCGCGTACATGATGATGCAGCGCACCGCCGACAGCCAGATCGACCCCTTCAGCGACAGCAGCGCCTGAGGATCGGCGTCCCCGATGCGCAGCACCTGTCGGGCCAGGCGGTCCGCCGCTGAGCGGTGCTGGTCGGTCGGGGTGTCGCTGGTGGTCAACGCTGGCTCCCGGTGGGTCAGCAGCCGGTCAGGTCGCTGGTGCGGCGACCGCGGCGACCGCGGCGACCGCGGTGCGCGGTGGCCCTCGGCGGTGGTCGCGGAGGACAGAGGGTACGCCGCCGATCGCTCCCGCGGGTGCGCCGAGGCGCCGTGAGGTCCGAACAGCCGGTACCCGCACATCCCAGGAGCTGGCATGACCACCGACCATGACCTCGACACCGCCCTGACACCGACCGATGAGCCGCCGGTCCAGACCCTGGCGGAGTTCGCCCGCTCCGGCGCGCCCTTCGCCGCCGAGACCGCCGAGCTGTTCGCATCGGTCCGCGACCACGACCTGCCGACGCTGGCCGCACGGTGCGACGACGACCTCGGGATCATCGACATCGACCCGAACGGTGGCTCGGAGGTGATCCGGGACCGGGCGGGCTGGGAGAGCTGGTTCGTGCAGCTGTTCGCCCAGCTCGACGCCATGGACGCGTCCACCGACACCCTGATCACGCGCTACGACGCGGTCGACTGGGGCGAGACGGGGATGGGCGTGGTGGACTTCATCCAGCTGCTCACCGTCGGTGGCCTGACCGGCCGCTTCCACTGCATCGTGACCATCGTGTGGAAGCGGCGGGACGACCGCTGGATCGAGGCCCGCTGGCACGCGTCGCTGCTCCGGACCGAGCTGCCCGAGGGGTTCGGACAGGCGGCCTGAGCACCGTCACCCCGCCCGGTCGCGCGGTGGCCCTGCGGCGCCGAGCGATCCCTGCTCACCCGGACGTCGCACGCCGCCACGGTGCCGGCACGAACCGCGGCGTCCGGTCGGTGTAGGCCCGGTACTCGGGGAAGCGCTCGGCCAACAGCCCCTCCTCGAACCGGGCCTTGACGTGGAAGAAGGCGATGGTGGCCAGCCCCACGGCCAGCACCACTGCGCTTCCCGACCGGAGGGTCAGGCCGACCACGATCAGCAGCACGCCGGTGTAGATCGGATGCCGAACGTGGGCGTAGGGCCCGTCGGTCCTCAGCTGCCCGCCATCCCGGGGCACCGGGGTGGGCGTCAGGCGCTCGCCGAGGCGGAGCGCCGCGACCAGCGCCCACACCGCCCCGAGCCCACCGATGACGAGCCCGGTGACCTCCAGCCACCTCGGCGTCGGCCACGCGTCACCGGAGGGCAGCAGCACCAGCACCAGGATCAGGACCGCCTGCGCTGCCACGAGCAGCCATCCGATCGTGCGAGGGTGCATCGCGACCTCCCCGGGAGCGAGGTGAGCGTACGGCGGCCGCACCTGCTTCGATACGGCCATGAGCGTGGCCGCCAAGCTCCAGATCAAGCCCACCCACCGGGTGTGCGTGCTGCACCTGCCTGAGGGTGTCGACCTGGAGCTGCCGTCGGGGATCGCCACGACCGCGGACCCCACGGACGCGACCGCGGTCGTGCTGTTCGCGACCGATCGGCGGGAGCTGCGCGAGCGCGCGGCCCCCCTTCTCGACGCTGCCCGGCGCGACGCCCTGGCGTGGATCGCCTACCCGAAGGCACGCCAGCTCGGCACGGACCTCACCCGGGACAACCTCTGGGACTCCCTGCAGGCCCAGGACATCAAGCCGGTGCGGCAGGTCGCGATCGACGAGATCTGGTCGGGACTGCGGTTCCGTCCCGCCTGACGCCATAGGTGCCCTAGCCGTCCCGGTCGGGCCGACCGTGACGGGCGAGGCTCGCGTTCCTCCACCGCTCGTCGCCGGTGACCTCGCGACCGAACCACGCCGGAGGGTCGAAGGCCGTCGCCGCCTGCTCGCTGTCGAACTCCACCTCGATGCGGCACAGCCCTTCCAGCGTGTCGCCGTACACGTCCACCTCGGCGATCAGCTCACCGATCGGTACCCGATGCCGGTGCTTCGCGATCCGCCGCCCGGCCGTCAGCGGCCACAGCGCCTCGGCATCAGCCTCACCGACCGTCAGTTCCACCTCGTCACGGGTCAAGCCACCACCGGACTTGATGGTCAGGACCGCACGATCTTCGGCGATCCGGAGCCGAACCTCCACGTTGCCCTCGCTCGCCACGTAGCCTTGCCGCAGCGGGACACCGGGACCGAGCAGCTCGGCGTCCGGCCTGCGGTCGGCGACGAAGGCGCGTTCGATCTCAGCCGGCACGTCGGTCCCCTGGGCAACGTCGGAGCGGTGGCGGATGGTGAGCGTAGTCCTGGATGGCCGGCGGGAGCCGAGCGGTCCGATCATCGAGGTGCTGGAGGCCGAGGGCATCGTGCTCGGGGTCCCCGAGGTCCTGCGGCGGACGCGGTACGACACCTTCGACGGACGGCTGCACGGCAGCGGGCTCCGGCTGGAGGCGCGCACCCAGGGCGGCGAGGGGTACGCGCTGGTCGTGACGGCCGGCAACGGCCCACCGGCACGGCTGTTCCTGTCGGCGCCGCTGGTCCCCACCGAGCCCCTGGCCGTGTTCGCGCTGCCGCCTGGTCCGCTGCGGTCCCGGCTGCTGACCACCGCCGCCGACCGGGCGCTGCTCCCCCAGGTCACGCTCCGGTCCCTGCGGCGCAGCGGGACGGCCGTGGATGCCGACGGCATCCCGCTGGTGACCGTCCACCTCGACACCGACCTGGAGATCACCCGACC
>SLQK01000107.1 GCA_007131525.1 Nitriliruptoraceae bacterium
GGGGGTGCCGCCGGGGTGCCGCGAGGGCGTCGCCCGGGCGTCGCCCGGGTGCCGCGCGGGTGCCGCGCGGGCGTCGCCTGGCCCCTTGGCTGCCTCGGATCGCAACGATGCGACCGGGATCGGGTCGATCCGTTGCGATCCGGCGACGGTGCGGACAGGGAGGCGAGGGCGGGCGGCTCGCATCGCAACGAGGAGGCCAGGATCCGGTCGCATCGTTGCGATCCGAGCGATGCTGCGACGATTCCAGCGCCCGAACGGCGGTCGCCGGGTTCGAGCCGGACCGCGGCCGACGGTCGGTCACGTGACGTCAGGGATCCGCCGCGACCGCTAGGCTTGATGGGCCCCGGCGGGGTGGCCAAGTGGTAAGGCAGAGGACTGCAAATCCTTTATCACGGGTTCGATTCCCGTCCCCGCCTCTCACAAGAAACCCCCGGTGACCTGCGCAAACGCAGCGCCGGGGGTTCTGTCGTCTCTTGCTGAGAGCGAGGAGAGCCCAGGGAGCGGTCACGGCTCTGGCGGCGGTCCAGCAGCGTCGAGCAGCGTGAGAGCGTGCTCATAGCGAGCGACCAGGCGGGTGCGCACCGTCTCGGGCAGCAGCGCCAGCCGAGCCGGATCGAGGTTGTCGACGAGGTCGGCGCGCTTCACCAGGGCAGCCAGCGGGTCGGCCGCGGCCCGGAGTACCGCCTCGGCGTGTGGCTCGCCGTCCCGGCGCGTCAGGTGATCCACGGCCTCGGCCACGCGGCTGGGGCACCCTGCGGCGACCAGGTCCTCCACGCCGAGCTCGGAGTCCTCGATGACGTCGTGGAGCAGGGCCACGGCGACGGCTTGATCCCCGGCGGCGACCACCCGAGCGGCGACCCGCAGGGGGTGCGCCAGGTAGTCGTTGCCCGCCTTGTCGACCTGTCCGGTGTGGGCCCGGGCCGCGAGCTCGAGAGCGGTCGCGAGCAGCGCAGGGCCGCGCAGCTCCGTCTCTGGGCCGCCCGGCGCCACCGGTGCGGGACGCTGCCGGTGCGGGCCCGCGTCGCCGGTCACAGGCTCACCCGCCGAGCGCCGCCGACGTGGCGGTAGCGGTCCGGGTAGGAGGTGAGGACGATCACCTGGGTGTGCTGCCCTGCGGTGCGCAGCACCGCGCCGATCCGTTCCAGCCGGTCGGGGTCGGTGTTGCCCAGCGCGTCGTCGAACAGCAGCACCCCGCCGTGGTCACCGAGCAGGGTCGCGCAGGCCAGCCGGCCGAGCAGTGCCAGCTGCTCCCGGGCGCCCACCGACAGCTGGGCGATCTCCAACCACGTTCCGTCGAGCTCGCGCCGGGCGACCCGCAGGTCATCGTCGAGCTCGACGTCGAAGCCGGGTCCGTGCAGCATCCGGCCGTAGGCGACGAGCTGCTCCCGAAGTGGCGCGGCGTAGCGGTCCCGGGCCTGGCCGCGGTGACGCTCCAGGGTGTCGCGCAGCAGCCGGGCCGCGTTCGCCCGGCGGTGGAGCCCCCGCTGCTCGGTGGTCGCGTGGGCGAGCTCCGTGGCCAGCGCTTCGCGCTGCTCCCACAGCCCGTCCCCGCCGAGCGCCGTGATGCGCACACGGGTGTCACGCAGATCCTGCTCGGCGGCGTGCAACCGGGCGCGGGCGTCCTCGGCGACGGCTGCGGCGTTGTCCGCGAGCTGGTTGACGGCGGCGGGGTCGGCGTCGGCGAGCGCGGTCTCCGCAGCTGCGACCGCGGTCCGGGCCTCTGACCGGGCCCGTTCGGCCGCTGCGACCTCCCGGTCCAGCTCGTCGTCGGCGTCCACGGCGCGAGCCTCGGCGAGCTCGGCGCCGATCGCGGTGAGCCGGCGCGCTGCCTCGTTGCTGGTGGTGGTCAGCTCGATCACGCTGGCGCGCTCGCGCTCCAGGGCGTCCCGGGCCGCCTCCACCTCGGTGGTCGGGTCGACGACGGCGTCGTCGGCACGGCGCTCCTCGGCGGTGGCGGTCTCGAGTGCCGCCTGCGCGGCCGCGATCGAGTCGGGCAGCGGGTGGTCACCGTCGCGTCCGGCGAGGTAGCGCTCGCTCGCACGCTCGAGCCGGTCGAGCTCCTCGTCGAGCTCATCGGCACCCTCACCGTCCAGGGCCGTCTGGCGTTCGCGCTCGGCCTCAGTGATGGTCCGTTCGGCGTCCTCGCGGCGACGCAGTGACTGCTCGGCCGCGGCGAGGTCGGCGACACCGGCCCGGTCGAGGGCGGCCCGCAGCTGCTCGCTGGCGCGGCGGTGGGCGTCGGTCGCGTCCTCGCTGCCCGCCCCGGCGCGGACGTCGACCTCACCGAGATCGGCGATGCCCAGGGTCAGGGCGTCGCGCACGGTCCACGCAGCGTCCTCGCCCGGCACGAGGTCGATCGGTTCCCCGTCGACCACCAGGCGCACGTCCCGGTTGGCGGTGAAGCGGACCCTCGGGCTGGCGGCGTCCAGGGCCGCCTCGGTCCGGGTGACCTCGTTCTGGGCCTGGCGGAGCCGGCCCAGCACGGCCTCGTCGACGCGGACCTCCGCGCAGGTCGCCTCGGCCTCCCGGCGGCGCTCGAGGGCGGCCGTGGCCCGCTCGGCCCGGGCGCGCAGGGCAGCGGCACGCTCCTGCCGGGTGAGGTGGTCGAGGTCCTGCTGGGCACGCTCTCGTGCCTGCCGGGTGGCCTGCTGGCGGTGCTGCGCCGCATCGAGGGCGCTCCGGGCGCTAGCTAGCCGCTCGCCGGCGCGGTCCTGCGCTGCCACCACCGTGGCCAGGGCGGTCGCGCGCTCCTGCTGCGCACGCTCCACCTCGGCGAGCTCTTCGATGAGCGCGGTGCGGCGTGCCCGGCGCTCCTGGAGCCGCTCGAGGGCCGTCGTCGTCTGCTCCTCGGCCCCTCGCAGACGATCGACCTCCTGCGCGAGCGCGGTCACCTCGGCGCGGCGGGTCTCGTGCTCCGCCGCCCGGGCCGCAGCCTCCGTGACCTGGGTCCGTAGGTCGGGCAGCGCGCGGGTCAGGCGGTCGGCCCGATCGACGTCCGCTGCCAGCGTCGCCCGCCGTTCGTCGATGCGGTCGAGCGCCTCCGTCAGCTCGGCGACCTTGGCGTCGGCATCGCGCAGCAGGGGCTTGGGGGCGCCTGCCCTCGCGGTGAAGTACCGCTCGTAGGTGGACTGCGCCTGCTCCAGGATCGTCAGCTCCCGGTCACCGATCGCGCTGACGTCGCTGAGACCCGACAGTGCGGTGGCCAGCCCGCGGGTGTCGCCGGGCGCGGCCTGGGCCAGCCCCTCGGCCTGGCGGAGCCGGAGCGATGACCACAGAGCGACATCGAGGTGGTCGGCGAGCAGCCCGTCGACCCGCTCGTGCGCCGCGTCGCCGTCCAGCTGCTCGCCGCGGGGTGCGGTGATGGACAGGGTCGTGCCGGTGCGCTTGAGGTAGCGCTTGGCGTAGGTGAGGCGATGCTCGCCGATCTGCAGCTCCGCCTCGATCTCCGGGGGATCGTCGCGGCCGGTGCTCTGCAGGCTGCGGACATCGGCGTGCTTGCTCGAGTCCTTGTAGGTCAGCAGCACGTCCAGCGCGTCGCTGAGGGTGCTCTTCCCGGCCTCGTTGAGCCCCTCGACGATGACCACGCCGGTGTTGCCGCCGCCGGTGCCGCCGCTGCCGGTGGCGCTGCCGTCCGGCCCCGGTGACAGCTCCACCGTGCGCTCCTCGACACCGCGGACGTTGCGCAGCGTCAACCGGTGCAGCCTCATCGCCCCACCACCGTGCGGTAGAGCAGGGCGAGGGCGTCCCCGGCGGTCTGGGCGTCCTCGCCCGATCCCGCCGCCAGCTCCCGGAGCTCGGTGACCGCCTCGGCCACGAACCCTCCCACCTCCATGGCGTCCAGGTCGTCCTGATCGGGGGTGGTGGTGAGGTCCTCGTGCCGCGTCCATGACTCCAGGGCGGCGTAGGTCGTCGCGGCGTCGTCGAGCGCGGCCTCGAGGCGGGCGCGGTCGGCCAGGCTCAACGTGCCCCGCAGGGCGAGCTTGGCGATCGTGTGAGGCTTGTCGGCGGGTTCGTCGAGCCAGCGCAGCACCGCGGCGAGGTCCTCGCTCCCGCCCACGTCGAAGACACGCTGGCGGAAGGTCCACCGTCCGACCTGACGCCGCTCGACCTCGATCCGGTCGGGACCGAGCTCGACCACCAGCGCCCGGCCGGGGTCCTCCTCGACGTAGGCGGTGGGTTCCGGTGCGCCCGGGTACCAGATACGTCCCGTCGTGCCCACCTCGGTGGCCGAGTGTCGGTCGCCGAGGGCGAGGTAGGACACGCGCTGCTCGCGGACGGCGGCCTCCAGGGTCGCCAGCGGCAGCACGCCGGTCTGGTCGAAGTCGCCGCCGACCTCGTCGACGCCGCCGTGGGCGAGCAGGATGCGGATGCCGGTGGTCGGTCCGAGGTCGGCCAGCACCTCCAGGGCCGGGTTCTGAACCGGGCGCTTCACCGGCCACGGGGCCCCGACCACCTCGACGCCGTCGGCGAGCTCGAAGGGGGAGCTGTCGGTCAGCACGTGGACCTGTGGCGGGCAGGCGTCGAGGAACTCCGGGCGGCGGAACACGCTGCCGGCGTCCAGCGGGTCGTGGTTGCCGGGCAGCAGCAGGACCGGGATGTCAGGGAAGCCGCGCAGGACGTCCACGGCGCGCAGCACGGTCTGGCGGTCGACCTGGTTGTCGTCGAACACGTCGCCGGCGACCAGGATGCCCGCGGCACCGACCTCGTCGGCGAGGCGGCCGATGGCGGCGACCGCGTCGAGCCGGTCCTGGCTGAACCGGTCCTGGGGTCCAGCGGTCAGGAAGTGCCGACGCATGCCGAGCTGCCAGTCGGCGGTGTGCACGAGGCGGACCATGCGCTCCACTCGGGTCGGGGGAGTGGCGCATGATGCCCGATGGCTGGGACAGCCTGCGGCACCGCGCCACGACCGACGGTGGCGGGCGAGCTCAGGACGGGACGTCGCCCGAGCGGGCATCGATGGCGTCCAGCGCAGCCGAGATCTGCTCGGCGTAGGACCAACCGCGGTCCCGCGCGGCTGCGGCGGCCGTCAGGGCCGCGGTGTGCTGGCTGTGGCCGAGGAAGCCGAGGTCCGGTCGGTTCGGGCAGACCTCGCGCAACACCTGGTACACCCCGTCCTGGTCGAGGTCGATCACGTGGCCCCGGGTCCGGACGGTGACGGCACCCGGCATGCCCTCGCGGGGCGTCGTCACGAGGCCGGCAGCGGACAGGACGGCCTCGAGGTGGTCGCTGGCCATGGCCTTGCTCCTGTCGCGAGGTCGTACCGCGCGCGCTGGCGGGGTGGTCGCCGAGTCCGCCCCCGCAGTCTCACGTCGCCTGGTGACGGGAAGATGACGGCGAGGTGGCCGTGACCGCACGGCTCGGTGAGCCCGGACGACCGCCGGTGGGGCCGAGCCGGGTGGGCATCGGGAAGGTTGCGGGCTCGACGACGGCCCGCTTGCAGCGCCGGCTCAGCCGACCAGCACCAGCGCGAGCCCCCAGCCGAGCGCGGCCGCCGCGACCGAGACGACCAGCGGCAGCAGCAGGTTGCTGGCCGCCACCCGGGTGGCGCCGTCCTCCAGCAGCCTGGCGGTCTCGTACATCGCGGTCGAGAAGGTGGTGTAGGCACCGAGGAAGCCGCCGGCCACGACCGTCGCGGTGGCCGTCGACACCCGGCCCGTCACGAGCAGCCCGGTCACGATCCCGGCCAGGAAGGAGCCGCTGACGTTGATCGCGAAGGTGCCCCAGGGGAACACGCCGGTCAGTCGCGCGCTCACGAGGTTGTCGACGAGGTAGCGCGTCGTCGCCCCGAGCGCGCCTGCCACGGCGATGGCCAGCCAGATCACCGCACACCACCCTCGGGGCGCCGGCCGCGCCGCCGCCGACGCCGCCACCGAGCCCTGGTCGGCCGCCGTGCGGGCCGGGTCGAGAGCGTCCTGCCGAGCCGGAGGCCGGCGAGCGCGGCGGTGAGCCCCCCGGCGAGGGTCAGGGCCACGTAGAGGCCGGCGACGATCAGGGCCCCGGCCGCCAGCAGCCGATCGAGTTCCACGGCCAGCGTGCTGTAGGTCGTGAACGCCCCCAGCGTGCCGGTGCACACCAGCAGCCGGACCGCGGGGTCCAGCGCGAGCCGCTCGGTGAGGACGGTCAGCAC
>SLQK01000020.1 GCA_007131525.1 Nitriliruptoraceae bacterium
GGCGATCGCATCGCCGTCGAGCTGCAGGGCTACCGCATCAGCCCTGACCGGATCGTGGTGCCCGCCGAGGAGACGGTCACCCTGGAGCTGACCAACGGCAGCGTCTACACGCACAACCTGGCGATCGGTCGGGACCCGGTCGTGGAGGGCGGCAAGATCGTCGGGTTCGGTGAGGATCTGCTGGGCGCGAGCCAGGTCGGCGCCACCCCCTCGCATGCGCTCGTCCGACCCGTCGACCCCGCGGTGCCGACCACGATCAGCGTGGCACCGGGGACGACGGTCGAGGTCCAGCTCGTGGTCCCACGCGACCTGATCGGGACCTGGGAGTTCGGGTGCTTCCAGGGGACGGGCTGCGAGGCCAGGGTGGGGGTCTCGACCACCGTCGTCGTCGAGTAGCCCTGTCCACCCTCGCGCGAGCCCCGATCGAGCCCTTCGACGGTCGATCGGGGCCTTGGAGGGGCGGGAGCAGACCCGTCGGGTAAGGCCGTTGGGAACCTGAGCCAGGGCCGTCGGGCCTTGCGGGGGCACCGGTGGAGCGCGAGACTGCTCGCGCAGCCGCCCGCACCGGCTGAGACCGGCTGAGCCCGACCGGTGGCATGGTCCCAGCTCGCACGGAGCGGTGCCGGGTGGGTCGGGATCGGAGCCAGGATGTCGGTGACGCGGACCCGGATCGGGGTGCGGGTCACCGGTGTGGTCCAGGGCGTCGGCTTCCGGCCGTTCATCCACCGTTTGGCCAACGAGCTCGGCCTGGACGGCCACGTCGGCAACGACGCCGCCGGCGTGTTCATCGAGGTGGAGGGATCGGGCGTCGGCGTCGACGCCTTCCTCGACCGGGTGCGCGACGAGGCGCCTCCGTTGGCCCGGGTGGCGGAGGTGACGGTCACCTCCCGGACACCCGCCGGCGGGCAGGACCGGGACGGCGGCTTCCGGATCGTCGCGAGCCCTCCCGGCGGCCCGGTCGCCACCCTGGTGCCGCCCGATGTGGCGATCTGCACCGACTGTCGTCGGGAGCTGTTCGACCCGACCGACCGCCGCCACCGCCACCCCTTCACGACCTGCACCAACTGCGGCCCGCGGTTCACGATCACCCGGTCCCTGCCCTACGACCGCCCCATGACCACCATGGCCGACTTCCCCATGTGTCCCGCCTGCGAGGTCGAGTACCACGATCCGGGTGACCGCCGGTTCCACGCGCAGCCGATCGCCTGCCCCGACTGCGGCCCCACCCTGCGCTTCGAGCCGGCGGGTCGACCAGCCGACGGACGCGGACAGCGGTGCGTCCGGGGCACGGAGCCGGCGCTGAGGGCCGCGCATCGCGTGCTGGCCGAGGGCGGCACCATCGCGGTCAAGGGCGTCGGCGGGTTCCACCTCGCCTGCGATGCGACCTCGGCAGCGGCGGTGGCACGGCTGCGCGCCCGCAAGCAGCGCCCCGATCGGCCCTTCGCCGTCATGGTGGCCGACGTCGAGGGTGCTCACGAGATCGCCGACCTCGGTGACGCCGAGCTCGCGGCGCTGACCTCTCCGCAGCGGCCCGTGGTGCTCGCCCGACGCCGGGCAGCCACCGTCCACCTCGGTGTCGGGGGAGTGGGCCGACCGGACCGACGCGGGCCGAGCGTCGCTGGGGAGGTCGCTCCCGGTAACCCCTGGCTCGGGGTCATGCTGCCCTCCTCCCCGCTGCACGAGCTCCTGCTCGCCGCCGGGCCGGACGCGGCGGTCAGCGTGCCGCCGGTGCTCGTGATGACCAGCGGCAACATCGCCGGCGAACCCATCTGCTACGACGACGACGATGCCCGCCTCCGCCTCGCGCCGCTGGTCGACGGCTTCCTCACCCACGATCGACCGATCCACGTCCCCTGTGACGACGGCGTCGTGCGCGTCATGGACGGCGAGGTGGTCCCGATCCGGCGCTCCCGCGGGGACGCCCCACTGCCCCTGACGCTGCCGGCCGACGCACCCCCGACGCTGGCCGTCGGTGCGGAGCTGAAGAACACCGTCGGTGTCGCGGCTGGCCAGCAGGCCTGGCTCAGCCAGCACATCGGCGACCTCGGAGCCCTGGAGACCCTGCAGGCCTTCGAGCGCGCCACCGAGCAGCTCACCGCCTTCTTCCAGATCCGCCCGAGCTACATCGCGGTGGATCCTCACCCCGGCTACGCCACCCACGCGTGGGCACGACGCCACCACCGGGACCGGCTGGAGGCGGTGCAGCACCACCACGCGCACGCCGCTGCGCTGCTCGCGGAGCATGCGCTCCCACCCGACCAGCCGGTGCTGGTGGCCGCCTTCGACGGCACCGGGTACGGCGAGGACCGCACGGTGTGGGGCGGTGAGCTGCTGCTGAGCGATCAGGCCGCCTCCAGCCGCGTCGCCCATCTCCGCACCGTGCCGCTGCCCGGCGGTGACTCGGCGGTGACCAACCCGGCCCGCATGGCGCTCGCGCACCTGTGGGCGGCGGCCCTGCCCTGGGACGAGCGGCTGCCCTGCGTCGCAGCGCTCACCGACACCGAGCGCCGGCTGCTGCGTCACCAGCTCGAGCAGGACCTCGCCTGCGTGCCCACCTCGTCGGCGGGCCGGTTGTTCGATGCGGTCAGCGCGCTCCTCGGCGTGCGGCAGGCGATCAGCTACGAGGGCCAGGCCGCCATCGAGCTGGAGTGGCTCGCCGACGCCTTCACCAGGGAGGGCAACGCGGACGACCGTGCACCGAGGTACCGCTTCGGCAGCCGCACCGACGGTGACCTCTGGCAGCTCGACCCGGGGCCGGTGCTGGCGGCCCTGGTCGACGACCTGCTGGCGGGGGCCGATCGTCGGGCACTGGCCGCTGGGTTCCACCTCGCCGTCGCCGGCGCGATCCTCGACGTGGCCGACCGGGTGGCAGCCGACGGTGGACCGCGTACCGTTGGCCTGACCGGCGGGGTGTTCCAGAACGCTTGGCTGACGACCCGCACCCGCGCACGACTGGAGGCGGCCGGCTGCCGCGTCCTGACCCACCGGCGGGTCCCCCCCAACGACGGGGGCCTGGCCTACGGCCAGCTCGCCGCGGTGGCGGCCCGGCTCGCCCGCCGCGCTGCCCCCGACGACGACCGCACCGCACGCGAGCACCAACCACGGAAGGGATGACGATGTGCCTCGGGGTTCCCGGACGGATCGAGGAGATCCGCGACGAGCAGGGCACGCCGATGGCGTCGGTCGACTTCGGCGGGATCCGCAAGGACGTCTGCCTGGCCTACCTGCCCGAGGCGGAGATCGGCGACTACACCCTGGTGCACGTCGGTTTCGCGATCACCCGCATCGACGAGGCATCGGCGCTGGAGACCCTGGAGCTGATCCGGTCGATCGGCAACCTCGCCGAGGAGCTCGGTGAGGAACCCGCCGACCTGGCCGGCGGCGCCGCGGCGGGGGGAGGTGGCACGTGAAGTACCTGGACGAGTTCCACGACCCCGAGCTCGCCGCACGCCAGTTCGAGGACATCGAGCGCATCGTCACCCGCCCCTGGGCGCTGATGGAGGTGTGCGGCGGGCAGACCCACTCGATCGTGCGCCACGGCATCGACCAGCTGCTACCCGGGCAGGTCCGCCTGATCCACGGGCCCGGGTGCCCGGTGTGTGTCACGCCGCTGGAGACCATCGACAAGGCGCTGGCGATCGCCGCCCGCGACGACACGATCTTCTGCTCCTTCGGTGACATGCTGCGGGTCCCCGGCAGCCACCACGATCTGTTCCAGATCCGCTCGAACGGGGGTGACGTGCGGGTGGTGTACTCACCGCTGGACGCCGTGCGGATCGCCACCGAGCACCCCGACAAGCAGGTGGTGTTCTTCGGCATCGGGTTCGAGACCACCGCGCCGGCCAACGCCATGACGGTGCTGGAGGCTGAGCGCCGTGGGCTCACCAACTTCTCCATGCTGGTCAGCCACGTGCTGGTGCCCCCGGCGATCGCCGCGATCGCGTCCTCGCCGGACACCCAGGTCAACGCCTACCTCGCCGCCGGGCACGTCAACACCGTCATGGGGACCGCCGAGTACGAGCCGCTGGTGGAACGCTTCCAGGTCCCGATCGTGGTCACCGGCTTCGAGCCCCTCGACGTGCTCGAGGGCATCCGACTGGCGCTGCTGCAGCTGGAGGAGGGCCGCGCCGAGGTGGAGAACGCCTACCCCCGGGCGGTCAGGCCCGAGGGCAACCCCGCCGCCAAGGCGGTCCTCGCCGAGGTGTTCGAGGTGTGCGATCGGGCGTGGCGCGGCATCGGGGTCATCCCGGCCAGCGGCTGGCGTCTGTCGGAGCGCTACCGCGGGTTCGACGCCGAGACGCGCTTCGAGGTGACCGACCTGACCGTGCAGGAGTCCCCGCTGTGCCGCTCGGGCGAGGTGCTGCAGGGGCTGATCAAGCCCAACGAGTGCGAGCAGTTCGGGATCACCTGCACCCCGCGCAAGCCGCTCGGCGCCACGATGGTGTCCTCCGAGGGCGCCTGCGCGGCCTACTACCAGTACCGCCGGCTGGCGCTGCAGGAAGAGGTGCGGGCGTGAGCGACGGGGCCGAGGTGGTCACCAGCGTGCCCGCGGCCGCGTGGACCTGCCCGCTCCCGCTGCGCGATCACGATCGCATCGTCACCGGCCACGGCGGCGGGGGGCGACTGTCCGCGGAGTTGATCGAGCACCTCTTCCGTCCCGCCTTCGGCGGCGAGGTGGACGATCCCGTCCATGACTCGGTGGTGCTCCCGGTGCCGACCGGTGGGGCGCGGCTGGCCTTCTCCACCGACGCCTACGTGGTGACACCGGTGATCTTCCCCGGCGGCAGCATCGGCGATCTCGCCGTCAACGGCACGGTCAACGACATCGCCATGTCCGGTGCGATCCCGCTGGTGCTGTCGGCGGCCTTCGTCCTCGAGGAGGGCCTCGAGCTCGCCACCCTGGGGCGCATCGCCGAGGACATGGGTCGCGCCGCCGCGGCGGCGGAGGTCCGCCTGGTCACCGGTGACACCAAGGTCGTCGAGGCGCGTGACCGTGGCGGGCTGACGATCACCACCGCCGGGTACGGCGTGATCCCCGACGGGGTGGAGCTCGGACCGGCGCGGGTCCGGCCCGGGGACCAGGTGCTGCTGAGCGGGCCGATCGGTGAGCACGGCATGGCGATCATGAGCCTGCGGGAGGGGTTGGAGTTCGAGTCCGAGCTGCGGACCGACTCCGCACCCCTGGCGGGGCTGGTCCAGGCCATGCTGGCCGCGGCCCCGGGTGGCGGCGTCCGTGCGCTCAGGGATGCGACCCGTGGTGGGTTCGCCGCCGTGCTGTGCGAGCTGGCGGAGGCCGGCGGGACCGGGATCGAGTACGTGGAACGCGACGTCCCCGTCCCACCCGACGTCGCGGCGGCCTGCGGCTTCCTCGGTCTCGATCCGACCCACGTGGCCAACGAGGGCAAGCTGGTCGCGGTCGTCGCGCCAGAGGTCGCCGAGGAGGTCCTCGAGGCGATGCGCAGCCACCCCCAGGGGCGCGACGCCGTCCGGGTCGGTGAGGTGGTGGACGACCACCACGGCATCGTGGTGGCGCGCACCGGCATCGGCGCGCGGCGGGTCGTCGACCTGCCGCTCGGCGAACAGCTCCCGAGGATCTGCTGATGGCCGGGACCACGGCGAACGGCCCCGCGCCGGGTCGCGGTCGGTCGCGTCGACGGGGCTGGTGGTGGGCGCTGACGGCCGTGCTCGTGCTCCCGATCGTCGCGTTCGTGGTCTGGGCCAGCCTGGCTGCTCCCGCGGAGCCGGGACCGCTCGAGCTGGCGTTGGCGGACCCGGCCGTCGAGGTCACCCAGGGGCCGGTGGTGGAGCTGCGCCCCGTCGGCGGCGAGCCCACCCGGGCGGTGGTGTTCTATCCGGGGGCACGGGTCCACCGGGACGCCTACATCGCGACCTGGGCCCCCATCGTGGCCGAGACCGACACGCTCGTGCTCATCCCCCGGATGCCGCTCAACCTGGCCATCTTCGGCCGCAACCGGGCCGCGACGCTGATCGGGGACACGCCCGGGATCGAGACCTGGTGGGTCGGTGGGCACTCGCTCGGCGGGGCGATGGCGGCCTCCTTCGTCGGCGGCCAGGCCGAGGGCGCGGTCGACGGGCTGGTGCTGTGGGCCGCCTACGCCACCGAGGGCGCCGGGCTCGCCACGCGTGATGACCTCGAGGTCCTGTCGGTGTCCGGATCGCGTGACGGGCTGTCGACCCCGACCGACATCGCGGAGCGCCGCCCCCTGCTGCCGGCGGACGCGATCCTCACCGAGATCGAGGGGATGAACCACGCGCAGTTCGGCCGCTACGGCCCCCAGCGAGGTGATCTGGAGCCGACGATCGACGACGCGGCCGCGCAGTCAGCTCTCACCGAGGCGCACGTCCCCGTGCTCCTCGGCGTCGACGGCGACCTCTAGGTCCACGATCCGGACCGCCACCTGGAGCGCATCGTTCGCCTCGGGGTCAGCGATCTCCCGGGTGAGGGCCGCAGCGACCATCGCAGCGGCGTGACGGACCGGACGGCAGGGCGGGTGGCCCACCTCGAAGCAGGTCCCCTCGATGCCGATGATGGTCAGGTCGCGCGGGAGTCGGTCGAGGGCCGCTGCCAGGTGCAGGGTGGTCGCCACACCCAGGTCGTGGGTGCCGCCACCGGTGGCGGGCAGGTGGTCGAGCAGCCGCTGACCGGACCACCGGTGGACGGTCCCGGGGCGTCGCCCGGTGTGGACCGTGTCGACCAGCACCACGCGCTCGGCGGTGTCCCAGAGCGGATCGGTCAGGATGGCGCTCGGATCACCGGTGACGACCCTGGCCACGACCCCGTCGGTGTCCTCCAGCGCCCGGGCGACCATCGCCCCGGCCGCGTCGTCGCCGCGGTCGGGGTGGCCGACGCCGAGCACCAGGGTGGTCATCGCCTCCGTACCGTCAGGTCGAGGAAGTGGGTGGAACAGGAGATGCAGGGGTCGTAGTTGCGGATCGCCTGTTCACACTGCCACTGCAACGCGTCGTCGTCCAGATGCAGATGGGCCTGGACGAACTCGAGCAGGTCCTCCTCGATGGCGGGTTGGTTCTGGGAGGTCGGTGGCACGATGACCGCGTCGGTGATCAGCCCCTCCTCGTCGAGGCTGTAGCGGTGGTAGAGGATGCCCCGCGGCGCCTCGGTGGCGCCGTGGCCGGTCCCGGCGACGGGCCGCACCTCCACGGCCGGGGTCTCGGGCCGCTCGTAGGCGTCGATGAGCCGGAGCGCCTCGTCGTAGGCGTACACCGTCTCGATCGCCCGCACCACGATGCTGCGGAAGGGGTTGGTCACCGCCTCGGCGCAGCCCACCTCGGCGGCCAGCTCCGCGATCTCCGACGGCAGCCGGTCGGCGTTGAGGTTGAACCGGGCGGCCGGCCCGACCAGGTACGTCCCGCCGTCGGTCATGCGCCCGTGCAGCGCCGTGGAGTGCTCGATGTGCTCCTCGTGGAAGTGCTCCGGCCACGCCGCGATGGGCACGTCCAGACCGGTGCTGGTCACCAGCCGACCGTCCTCGATCGGGTAGCCGGTCGCACCCGGTGGCAGGGACTCGGGCTCCGGGCGCAGCGCGGCGAAGGTGTGGCCCTGGTCGAGTTCGGGGAACTCGAAGCCAGCCACCAGCCGGGTCGCCGCGATCGCGGCCTCCCGACCCCACAGCAGCTCGGGCACCATCTCCTGGAGCTCAGCCCGGGTCGGGGCCCGGTGGAACCCGCCGACGCGGACGTTGATCGGGTGGATCGCCCGCCCACCGACCACCTCGAGGAGCTGGTTGCCGGCCTTGCGCAGCCGGAGCGCCATCTCGACGAGTTCGCGGTGGTCCGCCGCCATCTCGATCGCGCCCTGGTAGCCGAGGAAGTCCGGGGCATGCAGCAGGAAGATGTGCAGGACGTGGCTCTCGATCCACTCGCCGCAGTACAGCAGCCGTCGGAGCTGACGGATCCCGTCGGGCATCGGCGTGCCCTCGGGGGTGCCGATCCCGCACAGCGACTCGATCGCGTTGATCGCCGACAGCTGGTAGGCGACGGGGCAGATCCCGCAGATCCGGGCCGTGATGTCCGGCGGCTCGAGGTAGGTGCGACCCCGCAGCATGGCCTCGAAGAACCGGGGTGGTTCGTAGATGCGCAGCTGCACCTGCTCCACCCGTCCGTCGGCCACCTCGACATGCATGGCACCCTCGCCCTCGACGCGGGCGAGGGCTTCGACGGAGATGGTGCGGTCGTGGCTGTGACTCACGTCGCCACCTCCTCGGGTTCGTGACGGCGCGACTCGCGGCGGAAGGCGGGTGCGTCGGCGTTGAAGCTCCGGAACAGGCGGACCAGATCCGGGTGGTCGACCTCGAACTCCTCCTCCAGCCAGGTGGCCAGCGAGGCGGAGTTCGGGGACTCAGCCGGACCGAAGCAGCCGTAGCAGCCCCGGTCGAAGGCCGGGCAGCGGGCGTTGCACCCGGCCTGGGTGACCGGCCCCAGGCAGGGCGTGCCGTGCGCCACCGCCACGCACAGGTTGCCTCGCAGCTTGCACTCCACGCAGACCGAGTGGGTCGGGGTGACGGGCTTGCGTCCGGCCAGGATGGCGTTGATGACCTCGACCAGCTGGCTGGTCTCGATCGGGCAGCCGCGGAGCTCCAGATCCACCGGCACGTGCTCGGCGATCGCGGTGGAGTCCGCGAGCGTGTCGACGTACTCCGGTCGCGCGTACACCAGGGACCGGAAGGTCTCCACGTCCCCGAAGTTGCGCAGGGCCTGGATGCCGCCCGCCGTCGCACACGCCCCGATCGTGATCAGCGTGGTCGAGATGCTGCGGACCTCACGGATCCGCTCCGCGTCAGCAGGGGTCGTGATCGACCCCTCGACCAAGGAGATGTCGTAGGGGCCCTCCTTGACCTCCCGAGTGGCCTCCAGGAAGTAGGCGATCTCGATCTCACCGGCGATCGCGAGCAGTTCGTCCTCGGCTGACAGCAGTGACAGCTGACACCCGTCGCAGGACGCGAACTTCCACACCGCGACCGTGGGGCGTCCGATCCCTAGCGTCACGGCACCCACCTCCTCCTCTCGGGCTCACAGCTCCCGGACATCCAGCAGGCCGGCGACCTCCGGCCAGCTGAACACCGGCCCGTCGCGGCACAGGAACACCGGGCCGAGCTGGCAGTGCCCGCAGCTGCCGACCCCGCACTTCATGTTGCGTTCCAACGTCACGTAGATCCGCTCCGGCGGCACCCCGCGCTTGAGCAGCGCCTCGGCGGAGAACCACATCATGACCTCCGGCCCGCAGGTCAGGACCACGCAGTTCTCGGGGTCGAAGGGCACCCGGGGGATCAGCTTGGTCACGACGCCCACCCGGCCGCTCCAGCCGCGGACCGCGCTGTCGACGGTGACGTGGACGTCGATGCCACGGTCGGCGTGCCAGCGGTCGAGGTCGTCACGGAACACGAGGTCCCGGGGGCTGCGGGCACCCTTGAGCAGCACGATCCGGCCGTAGCGCTCCCGGTACCGCAGTGCCTCCACGATGGCGGGGCGGACGGGTGCGAGCCCGATGCCACCGGCGATGATGACCAGGTCCTTGCCCTCGGCCTCCTCCATCGGCCAGGGGCGGCCGTAGGGCCCGCGGATGCCGATCGTGGTGCCCGGCTGCAGGTCGTTCAGCGCGCGGGTCACCCACCCGACGGCGCGGATCGTGTGTGACAGCAGCCCTGGGGTGGCGGGATCGGAGGAGATCGAGATCGCGGCCTCGCCGATGCCGTAGACGTAGACCATGTCGAACTGGCCCGGCCGGAAGGCGATCGGGTGCTGCTGGGGTGCGACGTCGATCGTCACGATGTCGTGGGTCTGGTGCCGGACCGTGGTGATCTGGTACGGCCGGCTCGTCAGGGTGCCCTGGGTCGGGATGTCAAGGACGGTCATGATGGGTCATCTCGACGAGTTGGGCGCGGGTGAACTGCAGCCGCTGGACGACCAGCTGGCCGATGCGCTGCGTGAGCGCCAGGCCGAACACCGGATCGGCAGCGATCATCCCGCGCAGGTGGGCCGCATCGAGCTGGAGGAGGCGGACGGGGGTGAGGCAGCGGGCGTCGAACAGCCAACGGTAGGGAGGGAACAACCAGGACCAACCGACCGGATCACCGCCGTGCAGGGTCTCCAGCACGATCGGGTCGTCACCGGGCTCGGTCACCTCCAGCGAGACATCACCTTCCAGCAGCAACGCCAGGGCGTCGGCCGGCTGGCCACGCTGGAGCAGGAAGCCGCCCGTCGGCAGCTCACGCTCACTGGTGACCTCGGCCATGGCGTGGACGTGGCTGACGTCGAGGTCGGCGCAGAAGGGGTGACCCGCGAGCCGCACACGCAGGGTGTCGGGATCGCCGGCGGTCAGCGAGGCGCGGTGGGTCATCATCCCTCCTGCAGCGGGCTGGGCACCATCGGCCAGGGTGCGACCTTGTCCTCCGAGGTCCGCCGGATGACGTCGACCTCCTCGGTGAGGTCGATGCCGACGGGACACCAGGTGATGCAGCGCCCGCAGCCGACGCACCCGGAGGTGTCGAACTGGTCGATCCAGGTCGCGAGCTTGTGGGTGAGCCACTGGCGGTAGCGCGACCTGGTGGAGTTCCGCACGCTGGCGGGTCCGGTGTGGGTGAACTCCAGCGAGAAGCACGAGTCCCACCGACGCTCACGACTGGCCCAGGTCCCGGCCAGGTCGGTGCGGTCCTCGACGGTGGTGCAGAAGCAGGTCGGGCAGACCAGGGTGCAGTTCGCACAGGCCAGGCACCGCTCGGCGATGGCGTCCCACCGCGGATGGTCGAGGTTGCCCATCAGGAGGCCGTGGATGTCCGTGGTGTCCAGCTGTCGCTCCAGCCGGGCCACAGCCGACGCCAGGACCTCTCTGCGAGCGGCGAGATCCTCCTCGGTCGCCTCGGTGTGCTCGAGATGCTCCAGCAGTTCCTCTCCGGCCCTGGTCCCCGCCCGCACCAGGAAACGGTGGTCGCCGTCGAGCAGCTCGGTCAGGATCAGATCCGCACCCGACTCCATGCCGGGGCCGGTCCCCATGGAGCGGCAGAAGCAGGTCGCTGCCGGCGCACCGCACTCCACGGCGATCAGCAGCACATCGGACCGGTTCGCGGTGTACACCTCGTCGGGGACGACGCCGTGGAGCAGCACCCGGTCCTGGACCGCGATGGCCGCCACCTCGCATGGGCGCAGGCCGAAGAACGCGAACCGGCGCTGCGGACGCTCCGTCTCGATGATCTCGAAGTTGGCGTCATCGCGGGACTCTGCGGTCCACAGCGGCTGACGGGCCGGGAACAACGTCCGCTTCGCACTGGATGGTCCGACGGCGAAGCCGAAGTAGGCCTCGTCGTCGCGACGGACGAGCCGGTAGTGACCCGGCGCCTGCTCGTCACCCCACCCCCGAGGGAGGTCGTCCACCTCCGTCACCGCTCCGTGCACGATGGCCTGGTCCCCAACGGTGGGGCCGAGCACCTCGTACCCCTCGTTGTGCAGCCGCTCGAGCAGGCGGGCGAAGCCGTCCTCTGACAGGACCGCGGGCCCGGTCGTGGGTTGCGCCGCTGGCGCGCCCATACACGCACCTCCGATGCCGACCGACGAGGGCGTCGACATCAACGTCACCGACGGTAGGGAGCGGGGGTCACCGTCAGCAGGGGCGATGGTCCCCACCCCACACCGACGGATGGGTCCGCTCGACCGGGTCACCACCGCCCGCGACCGCTATGGTCATCGATGAGGTCGATGGTCTCGCTGCGAGTCTGGCGATGGCCGATCGGCGGACCGATGGACGAGCCGGTAGCGAGGAGGATGGCGTGGGCAGGTCGAAGATCGCGAAGAAGGTCGAGAAGCTCGAGAAGGAGGCCGACAAGCTCCGCAAGAAGGCCGAGAAGAAGGGCAAGGAGCTGCAGTCCCAGGCGTCCGACCGGATCGATGATCTGAGTGACGAGATCAGCGGTGACAAGGACAAGGGCTCCAAGAAGGGGCTCATCGCGCTGGTGCTCGCCGCCGGCGCCGGAGCAGCAGCGTTCGTGCTGAAGAAGCGGCGCGACCAGGAACTCGACGAGGCGCTCTGGGACGAGCCCCGCTCGATCTGATCGTCCCGACGGACTTCCATGGTGGCCGGCCGCGTGCCGGCCACCGTGCTGTCCGGGGCTCGATCACCCCCTGTGGTGCTCCTCCATGGCGGCCACGACCTCGGCCAGGAAGCGCCGGAGGACCTCGCGTTCCTTGAGGCTGTAGGGCGCCAAGACCCGTTCGAGGGTGACGGCCAGGGACCCGAAGAACTCGCCGGCCGTCGACTGCGCCGAGGGGGTGATGGCGACCACCCGGCGACGGCGGTCGTGGGGGTCGGTAGACCGCTCGACGTGCCCGACCCGTTCCAGCCGGTCGATCAGCCGGGTGGTCGCCCCGGACGACAGCTCGAGCGAGCGGGCGAGCTCACCCGCACCGAGGTGGCCACCTGCCATCGCCAGCGCCGAGAGGGCCTGGACGTCGGTGGCGTGGAGCGACTCCCGCGCTGCGAAGCGGGTCCCCATGGCGTGCATGTGGGACCCGAGCTGGTTGAGCAGTTCGACGATCTCCCGGACGGACCGAGCCTCGTCGGTGGGGCGGGGAGACGACAACGCGGGCTCCTCTCGGGGCTGGCGACGGACGGCGCCGTCCGGGCACGGGAACCCCAAAGGTGTGGTTCCAGCTGTGGAGTTCCAAGGCTGGAAGTATCCACACTCCCACAGGTTCATCCACAGGTCATCCTGCCGCCTGTTCGTCCTGGCGGACACCCTGGGCCGTGATCACCGCCCTGTATGCGCACACCGCACACTTGGGTGTGGGTGCGTGACCTCGAACCGTCGCGGCACGCTGCGCTGTGCGGCGGTCCCGGGAACGGAGCCGCCCGAGGTCCCGGTGCGTCCCCCGTGCGCCGGGTCCTCGCATGTCCAGGCTCAGGCGGCACCGCCAGCGGTGCGCGGTGGCTCGTCGGTCCTGTCGGCTCCGTGGGCCTGCCGGGCCTCCCGGGCCCTGCGCCGCGCCTCGTTCTGGGCGCGGATCGCCGCCTCGGCCTCCTCGGGCGTCGGTGCGGACCCGCCCAGGTGTGCCGGCTGCCACCAGTCATCGGGTGGTGGCGCCGGGCGCTGGGGGTAGCTCGCCTGCGCACGGACGAGCTCCGAGCCGATGCGGTCCATGACCTCCCGCGTGCGCAGCATCGCCGTGCGTGCGGTGGGTCGGAACGCCTCGCCGTAGCGCACGACCACGGCGGCCCCCCGGGTCGGCCGCGCGGGTCGGCCCTTGGTCAGCAGACGCTGGGAACCCCACAGTGCCACCGGCACGATGGGGGCGTCGACGCTGTCGGCGAGCCGGACCACACCGCTCTTCGCCCGGCGTGGGACGAAGGAGGGGCTGATCGTGCCCTCGGGGTGGAGCCCGACCACCTCGCCGTCTTCGAGCACGGCCTGGGCGGCAGCCGCCGCCTGCATGGCGTCCCCGTGGACATCGACCGGGATCTGACCGAGCCGGCGCAACAGGAAGCCGGTGACCGGGTTGCGGAAGAAGTCGTCGCGGGCGAGGAAGCGCACCTCGCGCCGCGGCGCCGGTGGGCCGAGCATGACGAACGCGAAGTCGAGGTAGCCGATGTGGTTGCTGGCGAGCACGACGGGTCCGGTGCTCGGGATGTGCTCGTGGCCGGTGACGCGCAGGTCGACGCCGAGCGCACGGAAGCCGCCGAGGAACAGCGCGGAGCCGAACCGGTACAGGGCTGACACGGCTCCTCCTCGGCTGTGCTGCACGGTGGCACCGACGGCAGGCTAGTCACGAGCGCCGAAGGCCTGGGGTCGGGCGCGGCGGTGCCGTGGCGGAGGTCGGGGTGCTGCGGGTTGGGGTCCTGCGGGTTGGGGTGCTGCGGGTTGGGGTCCTGCGAGAAGCAGCGGGATACGGCTGCTTCTCGCGGGCGTCGGCCCGGCAGTCGGGCCAGGAGGGCCTGGTTGGCCGTGGGGGTGCGAGAAGCAGCGACTATCCGCTGCTTCTGGTATGCGCGCGCGGTCCGGGCTGAGGGTCCGAGCGGCCTGGGGCCCTGGCGGGCCCGACCGTCAGGTCAGGGCCCGGCGCAGGAAGCGCGCGAGCTCCGCCACCAACGGCAGGAACGGTGTGACCGAGCGGTGATCGGCGCCCGGGACGAGGCGGAGCCGGGCGTTCGGTCCGGCTGCGTCCACCAGGCGTGCCGCGTCGCGGGGCGGCACGGTCGTGTCGTGGGTGCCGTGCACCACGACCACCGGTGCCGCGATCCGGCTGATCGTGGCGATCGGCGCGAAGGCGTCGAAGCGGTGGCCGATCGTGTCCTCGATGGCGGTCAGGACCCGGGTCGCGAGTGGCCGCGGAGCGGGCCGCAGTCCCGGGGAGGAACGGATCAGCTCCGCCGGGTGGGCCATCGCCGCGATGGCGACGATGGCGCCGATCCGGGGATCACGGGAGGCGGCGAGCAGGCAGGCGCCGGCCCCCACCGAGTGCCCGACGACACCGATCCGGTCGGGGTCGATCCGCGGGTGCTGCCGCAGCCAGGCGATGGCGGTGTCGAGGTCCTCCGCGAAACGGGGCATGGACATGAAGTCGACGGGATCGCTGCGTCCGTGCCCGCGGGCATCGAGGTACAGCACGGGCAGGCCGGCGGCCAACAGGTCCGGGGCTGCCGGCAGCAGGTCCGTGGCGGCGCTGCCCCAGCCGTGCAGCACGACGACCGCCGGCAGCGGTTCGGAGGAGGTCGTGGCCGCGGGGCCGGGGAGGAACCAGCCCCGAAGGCAGGAGCCGTCGACGGCGGTGAGCTCGACGTCCTCGGCCGGGATGCCCAGGTCGGCCGGCGTCGGGTTCGTCGGCGTCGGCGGGATGCGGTAGACCCGCAGCAGCAACCATCGCAGCATGTCCAGGACCCTACCCACCATCGGAGCCGACGTGACCGTCGATGCCGCACCCGGCGCCGCCGCCACCCTTGGCGGTGCGTTGCCGGCGCTCGTGACCCCGCTCAGCGACCCGACCACCCTCGATCCGGTCGGGCTCGGGGACCTGGTCCGGCGTGCCCTCGCCGACGGCGCCAGCGGCGTGCTCGTCGCCGGGACCACGGGAGAGGGGAGCCTCCTCGAACCCGAGCAGCGTGCAGAGCTCACGGCCCTGGCCCGCGCCGTCATGACCGACCTCGACGTCAGCGGGGCGGCATGGTTGCTCGCCGGTGCTTCCGGGCCGAGCCTGCCCGCCCTCCACGCCGACGTCGCCCGGCTGGCGGCGGCCGGCGCGGACGCGGTGCTGGTGCTGCCGCCGCCCCTGCAGCCGCTCACGCCGGACGAGGTCGCCGATCTCCACCTCGCCGTCGCCGAACGGGCCGCGGTCCCGACGCTCGTCTACCACATCCCCCAGCTGACCGGCTCCCCACTGACCCCGGAGGCGGTGCGGCGCATCGCCGCCCATGAGCGCATCGTCGGGATGAAGGACTCCTCACCCGATGCCGACCGTCGGGCGGCCTTCGTCGACGCGGTCGCCGACGTCGATGACTTCGCGGTGCTCACCGGCCATGCGCCGACGTTGGCCGCGGCGCTGACCGCCGGTGTGAGCGGGTCGATCACCGCGGTGGCCAACGTGCGGCTGCGACGGATCGTCGCGTTGCACGCGGCGGTGGCGGCCGGGGCTGACGGGGACGCCGAGGTGGCGCGGCTGCAGGCCGGCTTGACGCGGCTGATCGCGGGGATCGCGGCCGTCGGGGCGTCGGTGCCGGCGGTGCTGAAGGCAGCCCTGCAGCTGGACGGCGTCCTCGGTGAGCGGTGGTGCACCCCGCCGCTGGCATCGGTACCGGGCAACCGACTCGACCACGTGCGGACCGCGATGCTGCGCTGATCGGACATCCGCCCGCCTCCGCCCGTCGCAGCGGTCCCCCACGGATCAGCCCACGGATCAGCCCACCGATCGGCGCGGCTTCGAGTGCGGCTTCGAGCGCGGCCTCGAGCCCGGCCTTGCGCCCGGCTCCGAGCCCGGCTCCGAGGGCGGCGATCAGCGGGACGAGACCCGGTTGAGCAGCTCGCGGACCAGCGCCTGCACCTGCCGGAGCTCGATCAGGAAACCGTCGTGGCCGTAGGGCGAGCGGATCACGTGGGCGCGGTCACCGGGGACCCCGAGCTGGTGCGCGAGCGCGTGCTGCTGCAGCAGGGGGTAGAGCCGGTCGCTGTCCACCCCCGCCACCAGCACCTCGGCGTCCACCCGCGCCAGGGCCGCGGAGACCCCGCCCCGTCCCCGTCCGACATCGTGATCGTTCATCGCCCGGGTGAGCGCCACGTAGCTGGCCGCGTCGAAGCGGGTCGTCAGCTTGCGGCCGTGGTGGTCCAGGTAGGACTGGACGGCGTAGCGGCCTCCGGCGAGGGGCTCCTCGCCCTCCTGCGGCGTCCGACCGAACCGCAGGCCGAGCTCCTCCCGGCTGCGGTAGCTCCAATGGGCGAGCCGGCGCGCCAGTGCCAGACCTGTGTGCGGCCCGGGGGTGGACGGGTCCTCGTGCGCAGCCAGCAGGTAGTCACCACCCAGGTAGTGCGGGTCGTCCTCGATGGCGCGGATCTGGATCGACTGCAGCGCGATCTGGTCGGCGGTCGCAGTGGCGGACACCGCCAGAGGAGCGATCGCGCGGACCCGGTCGGGCTCGGTCACGCCCCACTCGAGCACCCGCATGCCACCCATCGACCCGCCGATCACCGCCGCCCAGGCATCGATGCCGAGGTGATCGGTGAACGCCACCTCGGCGGTCACCTGGTCGCGGATGGTGATCCTCGGGAACCGTGACGCCCACGGGCGCCCGTCGGGAGCCGGCGACGACGGGCCGGTCGAGCCCTGGCACCCGCCGAGGATGTTGGGTGCGACGACGAACCAGCGGTCGGTGTCCAGCGGACAGCCGGGCCCGATCAGGCCCTGCCACCACCCGGGCGTCGGGTGGCCGGGCTCCACCTCGCCGACCACGTGGCTGTCCCCGGTCAGCGCATGCAGCACCAGCACCGCGTTGTCGCGGGCCGCGCTCAGCTGTCCCCAGGTCTCGTAGGCGATGCGCACGTCGGGGATGACCCCGCCGAGCTCCAGCGCGACGTCCCCGACATCGGCGAAGCGACGGCGCCCGATCGGGTCGCCGTCGCGCCAGGCTCCGGTCGCGCGTCGGAGCGTCACCGCGGCCGGACCATGGTCACGCGCCCGCCGCCGCGAACCCCGCCTCCAGGTCGTCGATGAGGTCGTCGACACCCTCCAACCCCACCGACAGCCGGACCAGACCGGGTGTCACGCCCGTGCTCAGCTGCTGCTCCGGCGTCAGCTGCGAGTGGGTCGTGGAGGCCGGGTGGATGATGAGGCTACGGACGTCGCCGATGTTGGCGAGGTGGCTGAACAGCGACACCCCGTCGACGAAGCGCTTGCCCGCGTCGACGCCACCGGTGAGCTCGAAGGACACGATCGCACCTGCACCGGCCGGCGCGTACCGCTGCTTGGCGGCGTGCCAGGGGCTGGAGGCGAGCCCGGCGTACCAGACCCGGTCCACCGCATCGTGGGCCTCCAGCCACTCGGCGATCCGCTGGGCGTTGGCGACGTGCCGGTCCATCCGCAGGCTGAGCGTCTCGATGCCCTGCAGCAGCAGGAAGGCGTTGTGGGGGCTGAGCGCCGGTCCGAGGTCGCGGAGCAGTTGGACCCGCAGCTTGATCGCGTAGGCGGCCCCCTCGTTGCCGAGCGCCTCCCAGTAGTTCAGCCCGTGGTAGGAGGGGTCGGGGGTGGTCAGGCCGGGGAAGCGATCGGCCTGGGCGCCGAAGTCGAACCGCCCGCCGTCCACGACCACGCCGGCGATCGCCGTGCCGTGACCGCCGAGGAACTTGGTCGCCGAGTGGACGACGATGTCGGCCCCGTGCTCGAGCGGCCGGATCAGGTAGGGGGTGGCGATGGTGTTGTCCACGATCAGCGGCACGCCGACGTCGTGTGCCACCTCGGCGACGGCGGCGATGTCCAGGATGTCGATCTTCGGGTTGCCGATCGACTCGCCGTAGAAGGCCTTGGTGTTGGGCTGCACGGCTGCGCGCCAGGCGTCCGGGTCGTCCGGCTCCTCGACGAAGGACACCTCGATCCCGAGCTTGGGCAGGGTGTAGCGGAACAGGTTGTAGGTCCCGCCGTACAGCGACGCCGACGACACGATGTGGGAGCCCGTCTCGGCGAGGTTGAGGATCGCCAGGGTCTCGGCCGCCTGCCCGGAGGCGACCGCCAGCGCGGCGACGCCGCCCTCTAGCGAGGCGACGCGCTGCTCGACCACGTCGGTGGTCGGGTTCATGATGCGCGTGTAGATGTTGCCGAACTCGGCCAACCCGAACAGGTTCGCCGCCCGGTCGGTGTCCCCGAGCACGTAGGACGTCGTCTGGTAGATCGGTGTCGCCCGGGATCCGGTGGTTGGGTCGGGGACGGCGCCCGCGTGGATCTGTCGGGTGTCGAAGGACCAGGTGGCGGGGTCGGTGGTCATGGTCGTGCTCCTGCGTGCGGCGTCGGGGGGGCGCACCCGGTGGGATGGTCAGGGAACGGATCGGGCGCGGGCGGACGCTAGGACCCGACGGGGCGTCGAGGTGGCAGCGTAGTGACAACCGTGCGAACCACCGCGCCGCCCCGAGGGCAGCGATCGGTGAGCCGGTCCACCTCGGCCCGGGGCGCGGATCTCCGGCAGCGCTGGTCGAAGAGCGCAACGTGCTCGCATGACTACTGCGAGTCAGGTGCCGTTGTGCTGGTCGGCCTCGAGCGGTTGTGTTGGGCCTCCGATGCACGAGCGATGGCACGCCACCCTCACCCGCCCGGTCACGCTGCCGGGTCGTCCGGTGACGGCTGCGACCTTCAGTTTCATCGACCCGGTCCGGTCCTGGTCCTGGCCGCCGCTGGTCGTGTGGGCGGCGGTCACCGTCCTGCTCGAGGCGGCGTCGCTGGCGGACCAGCAGGGCCTGCTCAGCCTCCCCGGGCTCGGCCGGCTCGGCTCGGTCCCGCTGTCGCTGGCAACCGCGACCGCTGCGCTCGGTCTGCTGTGGGCGCGGGCGACACCACCGGTGCGGTTCGGCGCGTCCTGGTGGCTCGCGGTCGCCGCTGTCGCGTCCGTGTCGCTGCCGCTCTCCTGGGTCGGCCACGGGTCCCGGGAGGTTGCCGGGCTCGTCATCGGCTCGGCGGTCGAGGAGATCGTCTACCGGCTGGCGGTGCCCGTCCTCGTCATCGCCGTCGCGCGGTGGCTGGGGATGCGGACGCCCACGGCGATCTGGGTGGCGTTCGGGCTGTCGACCGTGGTGTTCACCCTCCTACCCGGTCACCTCGAGCAGGCGCACGCCGCGGGCGCGTCGGTCCTGCTGGTGGTGGCATGCATGGGGGCCCTGTGGTTCTGGGTCGTGTGGCGCGGTGGTTCCGTGCTGGCCGCCGTCGTCTTCCACGTCCTTGCGAACGTGACGATCCTGCCGGTCGAGGCCGGGCTGGTGTCGACCCAGGGTCGCGCGCTGGCGATCGCCGCGCTGGTGCTGGCCGCCGTCGCCGGGATCAGCCACGCGGTCGGGGTCCGTCCACCAGCACCCGGCGAGGGCGACGCCGTCGCCGCCAGCGCGCCGACGTACGGCGTCGAACTCACGGTGATCCTGCCGGATGGTGACGCCGACCGGCCGGCGCCCGCACGCGGCGTGGCCGCACGAACCGGCCACGGGGCGACCGGACGCTCCGAACCCGAGCTGGTCATCGATCTGACGTCGCCCCGCGGCAACGGACCGACGCACGCCCACCATGAGGGGTGTGGGTGCGCGCTGTCGGGGGCTGAGGGCGAGTGAGGGTGGACCCGATCGGATTCGAACCGACGACTTCTGCCATGCAAGGGCAGCGCTCTGCCAGGCTGAGCTACGGGCCCGTGCCACCCGATGCAGGTGGGCGGGCGACGCAGGGTAGGCCACGGAGCAGCTGCCAGGAGGACACCCGACGTCGGGCGACGAACCCCCCGCGGTGTGCCGCGGTCACGACCACCAACGGAGATGCCCGTGCCGATCGACCTCGATCAGGTTCTGGATGCACGCCCGACGTGGGCGGAGCGGGTCTGGCAGCGCGAACGCCAAGCGATCTCCGCCGACCCCCGGCGACGTCGCCGGTGGCTGGCTGCGGCGGTGGCGCTGTGGGTGGTCGCTGACAGCACCGTGTCCCGCGACCAGGTGGCCCCGATCCGACGGCTCCTCATCGCGATGATCGTCTTCGACAGCGTCGCGACCTACGTGTGGGTGGCCACCGGGATCGCGGTGGAGGGCAACCCACTGGTCGCCGCGGTGATGGACCTCTACGGCGATGCCCTGGGTCTGGCCCTGCGCACCCTGTGGTCCATCGTGCTGGTGGTGGCGCTGGCCTGGCTCGCCGAGCGTCGGGCGGCGGTCCGTCCGACCCTGGTGTTCCCCCTGCTGGCGCTCGGCGCGGTGAGCCTGCTGCACGTCAC
>SLQK01000048.1 GCA_007131525.1 Nitriliruptoraceae bacterium
ACCCGGAAGTTAAGCCCTCCAGCGCCGATGGTACTGCCGGGGCAACCTGGTGGGAGAGTAGGTCGCCGCGGGAACCTTCTTCGGTCGAGGCCGTCCCTTCGGGGGCGGCCTCGACCGCGTTGATGGCACGTTCGCGCGCAGCAGCACAAGGGATGGATGCATGGCCAAGCCACCTCGCCGCGGCAGTGGGAAGCCACGTCGCTCCACCGAGGGCCAGCGGCCCCGTTCTCCGGGGGCCGACCGGCTGTCGGTGAGCGGTCACGGCGGGCAGCCCGTGGGCCGCGATCGTGCCCAGCGCACCCAGGGCGCTCCACCGCGGCCATCCAAGCCCGCCGCTGACACCGAGCCTCCGCGGCCGCCGCTGCCTGACGATGAGGAGGCGCAGCTGCCCAAGGGCGTGATCCGCGAGATCGAGCGGACCCTCGGCAAGGGCACGAGATCCCGCGACGTCGCGTTGAGCTTGAGCATCGGTGCGCAGGCGCTGGAGGAGGGTCGCCCCGACGTCGCGGTCGAGGTGCTCGGGTGGGCTCGCCATCAGGCGCCGAGGTTGGCATCCATCCGGGAGGCGTACGGCATCGCGCTCTACCACGAGGAGCGCTGGGCCGATGCCTTGTCGGAGCTGCAGGCCTACCGTCGGCTGACCGGTCGACAGGACCAGAACCACGTGATCGCGGACTGCCTCCGTGCGCTGGGGCGCGGCCTCGAGCAGGTGGCCTCGGCAGCCGAGCCGCTGGTCGGCGATGCCCAGGCACCCGAGGACCGGCGCGCGGAGGCTGCCATCGTGTGGGCGGCCGCGCTGGCCGATGGCGGCGACCTCGGCGCCGGCCGGGCGGTGCTGCGGCGGTTCCTGGAGCGGCCCCGCTCGGGTGATGCCGAGCACGATCTGCGCGCGCGGTACCTCGCCGCTGACCTGGCCGAGCGTGCCGGCGACGACGACGACCTGCAGCGGCAGTTGGAGCTCATCGCTGCCGTGGACCCCGGCTTCCTCGATGTCGCCGAGCGGCTGGAGGGCCTCGGGTACCGCCGCGGCTGACCGCGCCTGCTCGGGCGGGTGGTCTGCGGCGAGTTGCAGCGGATACCGGCTGGTTCTCGCGTCTGCCCTCGGGCCGGGCCGGCGAATCGGGTGGTCTGCGGCGAGTTGCAGCGGATACCGGCTGGTTCTCGCATGCCGTGCCCGCCGGCGCCGAGTGGCTGGGCCGTGCCCGCCGGGGGCGGGTGGCAGGGCGGGGTGTCGGGCCGGGTGCCGCAGGCGGTGCGGCCAGGCGGCCGCGGCCTGAGTCGTCAGCCGAGCGCGGTGAGCTCCCCGGTGTCACGGCGGTGGAGGTAGCGCAGCAGCCCCGCGGCGTTCGCGCGCGTGTCGTTCAGCAGGCGCAGCCTGGCGTCGTCGAGGCTGCCGGCATCGTCGGTGACGTCGGCGTCGTCGGCGTCGTCGGCGGTGTCGCCGCCGCCGGCCTCCTCCGTCGCGGGCGGCTGGACGTGGAAGCGGTGCTGGAGGGTCTCGGCCACGTGGTCGAGCTCGTGGGTGCCCGTCAGGCCGAGCGTGTGGGCCTCGTCGCGGGCCTGCTCCGCGACCTCGACCCAGCGCCTCAGCTGCTCCTCGGCCTGGTCCAGGACCGCATCGGCCGGCTCGACCGGGCCGTAGTGCGCCAGGTAGATGCGCCCGGGAGCGCGTTGGCGGTAGCGGTCCAGGGACCGCAGGGCGGCGTCGAGGTGGAACTCCGGCGGCGGCGTGGCGGGCCGTAGCTCGGTCATCCCGGGCAGCTGCACGCCGACCGAGTCACCGGAGAACACCGCGCCGATGTCAGGGTCGACGACCCCGAGGTGGTGCTTGGCGTGCCCGGGGGTGTGCAGCAGCTCGAGGACGCGGCCGGCCCCGAGGTCGAGCTCGTCGCGGTCGGCGACGCTGCGCAGCCGCGCTGCCGGGACGGGGGTGCAGGCGCCGTACACGGTGTCGAACAGCGGCCCGTAGACCCGGGCGGACGAGGCGTTGAGCCGGTCGGGTTCGGCGAGGTGGCGCGCGCCGTGCTCGGACACGACCACGGTCGCGTTCGGGAAAGCCGCCGCCACGTCGCCCGCTCCACCGGCGTGATCGAGGTGGATGTGGGTCAGCACCAGGTAGGCGAGGTCGTTCGGCCCGAGTCCGAGCGCCGCCAGGCCCTGCAGCACCGAGGCGATCGTCAACGCCGGACCGCATTCGATCAACGCCGGGCGCGGAGCGTCGATCAGGTACCCGGCCGTGACATCGGTCATGCCGGCCGTCAGCGTGTCGATCGCGATCACCCCGTCGTCATGGGTCAGGACCGGGGGAGGATCGTGCTGCTCACCGTCGTTGCTCACGGCCACCTCGCTGCTCGCGCTCCGTGGTCGACCGACGCTAGTCGTCCCAGCCGTGACCGTCGCCCACGTGGCCGTGGCCGCGCTGGTGATCGCGCCCGTGGCCACCCCGCTGATCGCGGCCGTGGCCACCCCGGTGATCGCGCCCGGGGCCACCCAGGTGATCGCGCCCGTGGCCACCCGGCTGACCGCGCCCGCTGCCGCCATCGCGCCGGTCCACCGGCGTCGAAGGCGACTCAGCCGTCGGCGTCGGGGACGTCCGGATCGTCCTCGTCCTCCTCGTCGGTGGGGTCGTCCTCGGCCGGGACCGTCTCACCGGGCAGCGCGACGTGGAGCACGGCCTGCCCCGGCTGCACCAGCGGCAGGGTGGTCGCCCCGATCACGTACCCGTCCGTCGCCGCGGCGACGCTGGCCCGCTCGGCGCCCAGGGGGCTGGTGGTGGTCCACAGCGGCTGCCCGGCGTGCACCAGGTCGCCGGCGGCCACGTGGAGCTCCAGCACACCGCCGCGCTCGGCCCGCAGCCACCTCGACGCCTCGAGCACCATCGGCTCGGCGACGGCCGGCTCAGGGGCGTCGTCCACCATGTCGAGCCGGGCCATGACCCGGCGGATCCCCCGGAGGGCGACGTCGATGGCGTCCTCGTCGAACCGCAGGGGCTGGCCGCCCTCGAAGGTCAGGACCGGCACACCGAGGTCGAGCGCCACCGCGCGCAGGGAGCCGGGGCGTAGCGGTGCGTGCATCACGAAGGGCGCGCCGAAGGTGACCGCCAGCTCCAGCGCCCGCTCGTCGTCGGCGATGCGGACCTGGGGCACGTTGGTGCGGTGGTTGGCCGCGGTGTGCAGATCGATCCCGGCGTCGCTCCCGGTGATCACCTCATCGGTGACCAGCCGGGCGATCCGCGCCGCCATCGACCCACCGTGGGAGCCGGGGAAGGAGCGGTTGAGGTCCCGCCGGTCGGGGAGGTACCGGGAGCCGAACTGCACCCCGAGCACGTTGACGATCGGCACGACCACGATCGAGCCCCGCAGCATCGCCGGATCCAGGACGTCGAGCAGCCGCCGGCACACCTCGATGCCGTTGAGCTCGTCCCCGTGGATCGCGGCGGTGACGAAGATCCGGGGGCCGTCCTCGGCGCCGTTGAGCACGGCCATCGGCAGGGTGGCCCGATCCCCGGTGTAGGACTCCGAGGCCAGCGGCGCGAGGTCCCGCCGCTCACCGGGCTCGATGGTCACCCCGGCCACCGTGATCGGCCCGCCCGTCATCGTCGCCTCCGCCGGGGCGGCTTGGTGAGCAGGTAGCCGTGGCCCGGGTCGACGACGCAGCGGTGCTCGAGTGTGAGCCGACCGAGCAGCATCCGGAAGTTCATTCCGGAGCGGTCGGTCAGCGTGATGTCGGCGGTCACGTCCAGGGGGCCGCACAGGATGCGGCTCCTGACCACGGGGCGGGTCTCTGCTCGGGCGCCGGTGTCGCGCACCCGCTTGTGCCCGACGATCGGCGCCTCGACCTCGTGGTGCTCAGGTGACCTGCGGGTCCCGAGGACGACGTCGAACCGCACGATCGGCAGGAGACGGCCGGTGGAGGGATCGACGTGCTCGCCGAACTCGACCAGGTCCGTGACGTGCAGGGCGCTGGAACGGGCACCGGTGTCCAGCTTCGCCCGCAGTGCCAGGTCCCACTCGGGCAGGATCACGTGTTCCTTCCAGCCGAGGACCGGGAGCGTGGACGGTGGGGGCACGGGGACGACGGCTCCTCGACGGCTCGATGGGGCGGAGCAGGTGGTCGGATCGTGGGCGGGGGCATCCACCCGTCAGCGACCGGCGCGACGCCCGGGGGAGCCTACGCGAGCGGTGGACGCCCCGGCCGTCGGGGCGGATGGAACGGGGTGCGGCCGTGGCGCGACCTCCAGGAGTCCAGCACCAGTAGCAGCAGGATGCCGACCACGAAGCCGGCGACGTGGGCCTCGTAGGCGACCTGGTCGGTGGTCGGGGTCTGGCTGGCGTTGAACTGCAGCACGAACCACGCCCCGAGCAGCAGCCATGCCGGCACGGTCACCACCGCGAACAGCACCAACCACCGCACGAGCCGGATACCGGGCAGGATGATGGCGATGAGGTAGAGGGGGAAGGGCACCACCGTCAGGATCCGCGACCGCGGGTGGAGGAGGAGGTAGGCCCCGAGCACCGCGGCGATCGCGCCGCTGGCCCCGATCATCGGCACGATCGCGTCCGGCTGCAGCGCGGTGTAGGCGAGGGTGGCCGCCGCACCGCCGGTGGCGTAGAAGACGACGAAGCGGAGGTGTCCCAGACGGTCCTCGACGTTGTTGCCGAACACCACGAGGTAGATGAGGTTGCCGAGCAGGTGGCCGATGCCGCCGTGGAGGAACAGCGAGGTCACCAGGGACAGCGGCACGCTCTTGGGTGGTGCGCCGGCAGCGCACTCGCCGAGCAGCGACTCGAGCTCGGAGGGCGACAGCGGGGCGAAGGTGGTGAGCTCCCGTGGGATGGCCGCGTACCGGTAGAGGAACTGCAGCTCCGCGCAGCCCTCGAGGGGGAGCTGGATGAACAGGAACACCCCGAGGTTGGCCAGGGTCAGCGCCCACAGCACGATCGCGCGGCGACTGGTCGGGGTGACATCACCGATCGGCAGCATGGGTGGGCGCTGGTCTCCTCGACGGTGCGGATGGACGGCGTGGACCGGCTCTGCAGGGCGGTGGTGCGGCCGATCACAGCACGGCGCGGAGCCGGATGAGGTCAGCCATCGACGCATCGAGCCGCAGCCGGTTCGAGCTCAGGGCCCGCGAGAACGGCAGCTCACCTGAGGCGATCTGTACCAGGTCATCGGAGAGCACGCTGATGCGGATGTCGGGTCGTCGTAGCGGTGGGTCCGACATCAGCTCGAGGTCGCCCCGCCGCCAGGTGGCATGGCGGACCATGTCGAGATCGGGGCAGCGGGCCTCGATGACGCGGTGCGACGGCAGCATCGCGCGGGTCGCGTCGTCCACCTGGCCGAGCTTCTGCAGGAGCTGGACCAGGATCTGCTCGACCTGGTCCTCGGTTGCCATCGTGCCTCGCTCCTCGTCGTGTCGGGCGCCGCGCCGATGGCGGCGCGCTGACGCTACCAGCCTCCCCGGGTCGACCGTCCCGTGCGACGTGATGCTGCGCGCGACGGCTCCCGTGGCGACTACAGTTCGGCGTAGTCGAGCCACCTGGGAGGGTGTCGTGAACTCTGCAGTCCAGCGCTACCTCGATGCAGCCTCAGGGCTGACCGAGCTGACCCGTTCGAAGGCCGAGCAGATCGTCAAGCAGCTGGTGAAGTCCGGTGAGGCCGCCGGTGACCAGATGGGAGAGCTGGTCGAGGATCTCATCGAACGCCAGAAGCAGAACCGTGAGGCCATCTCCTCACTGGTGAAGAACGAGAGCTCGAAGGTCGTGCACTCGATGGGTCTGGTGACCACCGACGAGGTCGAACGCCTGCAGAAGCAGGTGGCCGATCTCAAGCGCGAGGTCCAGCGCCTCGGCGGTGGCGACGCCCCGGTGCCGCCCGCCAAGAAGGCCCCGGCGAAGAAGGCCCCGGCGAAGAAGGCGACGGCCAAGAAGACCACGGCCAAGAAGACCGCCGCGAAGAAGGCGACGGCCAAGAAGACCACGGCCAAGAAGACCGCCGCGAAGAAGGCGACGGCGAAGAAGGCCACGGCCAAGAAGACCACGGCGAAGAAGGCGACGGCGAAGAAGGCGACGGCGAAGAAGGCCACGGCCAAGAAGACCGCCGCGACGGCCCC
>SLQK01000131.1 GCA_007131525.1 Nitriliruptoraceae bacterium
CCGTTGACGAGCTGCTGAACGTGGACCTGTCCTACGCGCCGCCGTTCTCGCCGGTCTGGGATCCGGTCCTGATCGCGGCCCGCAAGGTCGACGGAGCGGTGCGCGCCGCCGGGCTCTGACCGCGGCGCGGCCCCGTGCCGCTGGACGTCGGCTGTGGTCCTGGCGTCCGTCGGGGCCTCCGCCAGCTGCGGCCCTGGCGTCCGTGCCGGCCCGCTGGACGTCGGTTGTGGTCCTGGCGTCCGTCGGGGCCTCCGCCAGCCGCGAGAAGCAGCAACAGTCCGCTGATTCTCGCAGGTCTGTGCCGCCGAGAGCGGGTCCGCGCCGCCGGAGCCGCGAGAAGCAGCAACAGTCCGCTGTTTCTCGCAGGCGCGGGCCGGTGCATGCGGGCGCGAAGGCCGGCGGAGGCGGGTGCGGGTGGAGGCGCCGGCGGGCGCGGGTGCGGGTGCCCGGAGGACGGAGCCGTGGCCGACCGAGCAGGCCCTCGACGAGCCATTGGCGGTAGCGTTGCAGAGCGACCGGGACAGCGATGCGGCCACCGGACGCGGCGGCTCGCCGGCTCCGGCAGCGCGCAGACAGAACTCACGAGGACAGGCACCGAGGTGGTCCAGATCGTCCCCACCGTGCTGCTCGCGTTGATCATCATCTTCGTGATGCCGGTGTGGCCCCACAGCCGCGGCTGGGGGTGGCCGCCCGCCGCGATCCTGGCCATGGGCCTGGCGACGCTGGTGCTGTTCTCCCTGACCGTGGTGCCCGAGTAGGGGTCGTCCAGCTCTGCAGTGGCACGGTCGACCGGGACCCGGTTGGCCGATGCACGCCAGGGCGCTGACGGGTCACCGGGTCCTGCGTACCGTCCTCAGCCGTCGGTGGCCTTGGCCGCCTTGGCTGCTGCCTTGGTCGCCTGTTTGGACTCCCGGACCCGCTGCAGCGTCTCCTCGTCCAGCACGTCGGCGATGGAGCGATACCCGGGTTCCGCGTACTCGCCGGCGGCTTCCTGCCACCCGGCGGGGCGGACACCGCACTGCTTGCCCAGCAGGGCGATGAAGATCCGGGCCTTCTGGTCGCCGTAGCCGGGGAGCGCCGTGAGCCGACGCTTGAGATCCGCGCCGTCCTCTGCCCCCTCCCACACCGCTGCCGCATCGCCACCGTGGTGCTCGACCAGGTGGGCCGCCAGCGCGTGCACTCGCTTGGCCATCGATCCGGGGTACCGATGGATCGCCGGCTTGGCGCGGAACAGCGACTCGAGCTCCTCCGGGTCGGTGGCGGCGACGGTCGCAGGGTCGAGGTGGCCGTCGAGCCGCTCCGCGAGCCGGTACGGCCCGAGGAACGCGACCTCCATGGCGATCTGCTGGTCGAGCAGCATGCCGATCAGCAGCGCGAACCCGTCCTCCGACAGCAACCGGTCGGCCTGCTCATCGCCCGTCAATCGCAGCGTCGTGTCCATCGTGTCCGTCGTCCTCCTCGGGTGGTGTCGGTGGGGTGGGTCGACGAGGTCGGGTCTGCAAGGTCGGGTCGCACGGGCCGGGTCGCACACGCCGGGTCGGCCAGGCCGGGTCGCTCAGCCGTCGTCCTCGGGTCGCACCTCGAGTTCCTCCTCGGGCGCCGACCCCTCCCCGGGTTCGGCCGTGACCTCGCTGCCGATGGGTGCGGCAGCCAGGGGGTCGGTCGGATCCACCTCGTCGTCGAGGAAGCGGCGGAGCTCGGCCACCAGCCGGCCGGCCAGCGGCGCGGCCACCTCGCCTCCGGCACCCCCGTCCTCGATCAGGATCGCGAACCCGAGGCCCCGGTAGGTACCGACGAACCAGGCATGCGTGACACCGCCGCTGGCCTGGGCGGTGCCGGTCTTCCCGCCCACCTCGGCGTCATCGACGGCCGCCGCGGTGCCCGTGCCGTCGGTCACGGTCAGCTCCAGCGCGGTCCGCAGGCGGTCGGCAGCCCCGGTCGCCAGCGGGCGGGAGGTTCCCGGGCCGTCCTCGGCCAGCACGTAGGGCTGGTGCCAGACCCCGTCGGTCACCGCGGCCACCATGGCGGCGAGGTGGAGGACGGAGGCCTCGACGCGAGCCTGCCCGAAGGACGCGGCGGCGAGCTCGGCGGTGTCGGCGGGGGCGGGGAAGCTGCCGCCGAAGGCACCGAGCGGGTGCAGCGGCTCGACATCGAACCCGAACCGCTCGGCGGCCTCGGTCAGGGTGTCGCTGCCGAGCTCCGCACCGAGCAGCGCGAAGGTGGTGTTGCAGGACTCGGCGAAGGCCTCGCCGAGGGTGATGGTGCCGAGGTCGCGGTCGCCGGCGTTGGTGACGGCCAGGCCTCCGACCACCACACGAGCGGGACAGGCCACCTCGTCGTCCAGGTCGTAGCCGGTGGCCAGCGCTGCTTCGAGGGTGACGAGCTTGAACGTGGAGCCGGGTGGGTAGCGCCCGGTCCGCGCCCGGTCGAAGTCGAACAGCGGGCGGCTGGCCGTGCCCAGCACCGCACCGTCGTTGCCGTCGACGACCACGATCGCCGCAGGCTCCTCGAGGCCCGCCAGCGCGTTCTCCACCGCGCGCTGGACGCCGACGTCGACGGTGGTCTGCACCGGGGTGGACTCCTCGGCCTGCACCTCGTCGATCGTGTGGGTCAGTGGTCCGCCGCTGGCCTCGCGGAGCCCGACGCGGAACACCTCGGAGCCGGTCAGCTGCTCGTCGAAGGCCGCCTCGAGGCCGAACTGGGGCACGAAGGTGCCGACCGGTGCGTCGATCCCCTCCTCTGCCAGCTCCTCCAGCTGTTCGGCGGTCGCCTCGGCGATGACGCCGACCAGATGACGGGCGAAGCCCAGATCCATCAGCGCCCGCCGCTGTCCCTCGGGTGGGTCACGCGGCTCGGCGATCCCCGGCGTGCGGCGCAGGGTCGTCCACGCGGCCTCCGCCCGGGCGGCACTGACCACCACCACGGGGTAGAACCAGTCGTCGACCAGCTCCCCGCGGTTCAGTTCCCGCTCGGCGAGCGCGCCCGTCCCGGGCAGCGCCCGTTCGAAGGCGGCGGCCACCTGGTCCGGGTCCTCCATCGCACCGGGGACGAAGCCGAGCCACCGTCCATCGTCGCTGGCGAGCGCGGTGCCGTCGGCGGCCAGGATCGGGCGGCGTGCCACCTCCTCGGTCTCCGTGGCGAACTCCCAGCTGGGTCGAAGTTCCGGGTGCAGGGTCGACAGGGACCAGTCCACCCCCCACACCCCGCGGTTCCGGCTCAGCTGGAGGGTGGTCTCCCACTGCACCGGTCGGGGGGCGTCCGCGGGGGCCACCTCGACGGTCACCGGGACGGTCGCACGACCGTCGGAGGGTGCGGTGAGCTCGCCGGCGGTCGCGGCGAAGCGGGTCGGTGCCAGGGCCTCGACCAGCTGCTCGTGCCGTCGCTCGAAGTCCTCGGGCACCTCCCCGGAGAGCTGGTCGGCCATCGTGGCGGTGTCGCCCGCGGCCCAGGCATCGAGGTAGATCTCGACCACCTCGCGTGCGCCCTGGGCGACGTCCTGCTCGTCCGCGGCGTCCGGGTCGGTGGTCGCGAGCAACCACTCGTACCCGAGGTAGCCGAGACCGCCGACCACGGCGAGTCCGACGAGCAGGGCGAGGACCTCACGCAACCGCACTGGATGATGCTCCTCGACGGGTCGGAGGACCGGGCGCCCGTCGGCCGTGGACGGTACCGCTCGGGGGTGACGTCACCCCTCAGGCCTCTCGGTCTCGTCAGCCGCTCCGGGGGCGCGGGGTGGCCGGGGCGCGGCCGATCCGGGCGGGGTGCCGCCGGATGTGGCGGTGGGGCCCGGGGTGGCGTCGGTCGTGTCGGCGGCACCGGGTTCGCCGGTCGCCTGGACCCCGGCTGCCACCGGCGTCGCGGCCTCGGTCGCCTGCCGGCGTCGCCACCACCGGCGGGCGAGCAGGCCGACGACCACGAAGGGCGCGAGGAGGAGCAGCGTGATCGGCAGCACGGTCAGGGCGATGCGGATCAGGCCATCGGCGAGGTCCGTGAGCGCCCGCACCGTGGTCGCCAGGGCGGCCCGGGCCGTGCCACCGGGGTCCCAGCCAGGGTTGGCCACCGGGCCGGTGGACGCGGTGGGCGACAGCCGGAGGTGGACCGTGGACATCGCGACCTGGTCGGTCAGCTGTGTCCGTCGTGCGTTGGCCTGGTCGATCTCGGCCCGCACGTTGTTGATGCGATCGAAGACCCGGAGGAGGTCCTCGGTGTCGGCGCCAGCCTCGCGAACCTCGGTGAGCAGCGCCCGGAGCTCGGTCTCGTAGGCCTCGAGGTTGGTGAGCAGCGCGTCCAGGTCGGTGAGCTGCGTGGTCACGTCGACCTCGTCCAGCCGCCGCTCGAGGACCGCGTCGGCGAGCTCGTCGAAGGCGTCGAGGGTCGCCTGGAGCTCGGTACTCGGGACCCGGAAGGTGAAGCTACCGGCCACGACGCCGTCGGCATCCCGGGTCAGGTCGGTGCCGGCGACGTAGCCGCCGGCAGCCTCGACCACCTCGACGACCCGCTCGGCGACGGCAGCGGTGTCCGTGGCACGGATGTGCATCGTGCCCGTGCGGATCACCGCCCGGCCGTCGGGTCCACCGGTCGTGCTGGGTGGGCGCTCGTCGGTGTCGACCGCACCGACCTCGCTGTCCATGGCGGCGTCGTCAGATATCGCCATGTCATCACGAGCCATCTCGCCCTCGGGGGCGGCGGGCATGCTCTCGTCGCTGTCAGACCAGCCCGGCATCCGGTCGACGACGGTCTCGGTGAGCGGCCCGCTGTCGCTGGCACAGCCGGCCAGCGTGGCGGCGGTCAGCAGGCCGGCCACGAGGAGCAGGCTCGTGGAGCGGCGTCGGCGTCGGCTGGCGGTCGCTGCCATGGTCGTGCCTCCCATCGGTCACCCTCGGTGGCAACCCTCAGCGGGTCGGACGCCCGGAGTGGGCCGATGGTTCCCCCGTCCGCGTCCGCGCAGGCCCGTGGCAGGGCCGGTCGCTGACCCGGACCCACGCCCGCCGGCGGGGCTGCAGCGCTCCCCTGAACCCCGCTCGCACCCGGCGGGGCCCCGACATCGACCACGCCGGCCACGCGACGTCCGATCGGGTGACGGGTGGGCGTCGGCTCCTGCGTACCCTGAGCACCTGCCCGTGGGCCGTGAGCACGTCCCGGCCCGCTCGGGTGTCGCGCCCACCCGCCTCTCGAGGGTCCCATGGCCAGCACGTCCTCCACCGCCCCGGCTGCGAGCTCGCGGTCAGAGCTGAACGCGTGGCTCGTCGAGGAGCTCTACGAGCAGTACCAGGAGGATCCCGAGTCGCTGTCCTCCGGGTGGCAGGAGTTCTTCGCCGACTACCGACCGGCCCCGTCGCCCACCTCGGCACCCGCGCCCACCTCGGCCCCCGCGTCGACGTCGACGGAGACCAGCCCAGCGACCGGTCCCCAGGGCGTGGACGGTACGACCAACGGGGCAGGCACCGTGGCCCGACCCCGGGCGGTCGGGACCGTGCCCGAGGGCGTCGAGCCCCAGCCGCTGCGTGGGGTCGGCGCCCGCATCGTCGAGAACATGGAGACCTCCCTCGGGGTCCCCACGGCGACCAGCGTCCGCGACGTGCCGGCCAAGCTGCTCGAGGTCAACCGCGGGTTCATCAACAACTACCTGCGACGCCAGCGGGGCGGGAAGGTCTCCTTCACCCACCTCATCGCCTTCGCGATGGTCAAGGCCGTGCAGGACGTCCCGGCCATGCGCACCGTCTACACCGAGACCGAGCAGGGCAAGCCGGCGAGCATGCGCACCGAGCGCTTCGGGCTCGGGCTCGCCGTCGACGTCGAGAACGACGACGGGTCCCGTTCCCTGCTGGTCCCCGTGATCCAGGACGCCACCTCGCTGCCCTTCGAAGCGTTCCTGCGGGCCTACGAGGAGATCATCCGCAAGATCCGCACCCGCAAGCTCGACCCCGCGATGTTCTCCGGCACGACGATCACGCTGACCAACCCGGGCACGATCGGCACCTTCCACTCCATCCCGCGGTTGATGGCCGGGCAGGCGGCGATCCTGGGCGTGGGGGCCATCGGCTACCCGTCGGCCTACCAGGCCGCCGATCCGCGCACCCTGGCCAAGCTCGGCGTC
>SLQK01000263.1 GCA_007131525.1 Nitriliruptoraceae bacterium
CCCACCCTCCCTGGGCGCCGCGGGCCCGTCATCGGGCCCGCGTCTCCCCGCCCGGTGCGCAACCCTACGGAACCGCGCGCCCTGAGGTCGCCTCCATGGCGGTCTGGGGCCGGCGACGCTGCGACACCGACCGGCCCGGGACGGCGTTGACCCGCTCGGCGGTGGCCGAGCGGGCCTCGTCAGAGGTGTGGGCTCAGCAAGGACCGGGAGGTAGCGCGTTGTCGCACGAGGACGGGTACGCGGAGTCGACGGGCGGGACCTCGTCGGCGGGTTCGGGACCGGGGATCGTGGCGGTCATCGGGCTGCAGGCGACGACGCCGAGCGCGCTCGCGGCGATGACCATGGTGATCTGGCGGCTGACCTGGAACAGGCGTTGGACGAGCGAGGCGAGGACGGAACCCTCGCGGCCGGTAAGGGCGTCGGGTGTGCACATGTCCGGCTCCTCGGTTCGTGCGGTTGATGGGTCCACGTTCGCGGGGCGGGCGAGCGTCGGGATCGCCCTCAGGCGGGTGGGTGGGTCTGCAGCGGGGCCGGGCGCGGCAGCTCGATGGCAGGCGGTCGACGGAGCGCGCGGAACCGTGCGCTCACGAGGGTGGTCCAGGACCACCGTTGGTGGCCCGACCGGCTGCGTCGGCGGGCATCAGCAGCCGTCAACGCGTCGCGACGGCGATCTGCGGCGATGTGGTGCATCGCATCGGGTGTCCACGGGTTCACGGGGTTCTCTCCCCTTGACGGGCTGTTGAGTCGGTTCTCCGGCCGCCGGTGCCAGACCGGCGCCGGCTCGGTAACAGGCCGGTAACGCCGCCGTTGACCACCCCACCGCGACGGCGGATGCTGGGTGGCGGGCGTCGGGAGTGCCCGGGAGCGGCTGCATGGGCGTCGAGGTGCTGGGACCGTTGCGGGTCGACGGCGACGACGGTGTCCTCGGCCCCCGCGATCGCGTCGTGCTCGCCGTGCTGGTGACCCACCACGGTGAACTGGTGGACCCGGAGCGCATCGCCGACGCGCTGTGGCCGGGTCAGCCGCCGGCGACCTGGGTGAAGGTCGTCCAGGGGTGCATCGCCCGACTGCGCAAGGTGCTGGGCCGGGAGGCCATCGAGACCGTGAGCAAGCGCTACCGGCTGACGTTGCCGGCGAGCGAGATCGACGCGGCGCGGTTCGAGGCGGCCGCCGCCCGGGTCGAGGAGCTGCGTGCGCTGGGCGAACCTGATCGGGCGGCCTACCTCGCGGACGAGGCGCTCGGCTGGTGGCGGGGGCGGCCGCTGCCCGAACTGGAGGACTGGGAGTCTGGGCAGCTGGAGGCCGAACGGCTCGAGGAGCTCCGGCGGGACGTCGAGGAGGCACGCCTCGACGCGCTGCTGCGATCGGGCAGGTTCCGCGAGGTGTTCACCGATGCGAGGGTCGGGGTGCTGGAGGCGCCGTTGCGTGAGCGTCGGTGGGCGCTGCTCGCCACCGCCCAGTACCAAGCGGGTCGCCAGGGAGAGGCACTCGAGACCCTACGGCGCGCGCGGGCCACGTTGGCCGACGGGCTGGGCCTTGACCCTGGGCCGGAGCTGGTCGCGCTCGAGGCCCGCATCCTGCGCAAGGAGCCACTGACGGCGGGAGCGGGTCCCGTCGCCCACACCGCGGCCGCCTGCCCGTACCCGGGGCTGGTCGCCTTCGGCGAGGAGGATGCGGACCGCTACTTCGGGCGCGAGCGTGACGTCGACGCCTGCCTCCGCCGGGTGCTGGAGGACGGCGCGGTCGTGGTCGCCGGCCCATCGGGGAGCGGGAAGTCCTCGTTGGTGCGGGCCGGTCTGGTCCCACGGCTGCGTCGTGACGGTCGCCGGGTCGTGGTCGTCACCCCCGGGGCGCACCCGCTCGACGCGCTGGAGGGTCTGGGGTCGTTCGAGCGCCTCGGTGCCACGCGCACGGTGCTGGTGGTCGACCAGTGCGAGGAGGCGCTCACGCTCTGCGACGACCTCGAGGAGCAGCGGCGCTTCTTCGTGGCGCTGGTCGCACATGCGGAACAGGCACCGCTCGTCATCGCGCTCCGAGCGGATCGTCTGGGCGACCTGGTGGCCTTCCCGCCCGTGACGCGGCTGGTCCAGGGTCCCCTGTACCTGTTGACCCGCATGAACGAGTCCGACCTCCGCGCGGCGATCGAGCGGCCTGCCCGTCAGGCGGGCTTGCTGCTCGAGCCCGGCCTGGTCGACCTGCTGCTCCGGGACGTCGAGGACGAGCCGGGGGCGCTGCCGCTGCTGTCCCACGCGCTCCGGCAGACCTGGCTGCGCCGGGAAGGTCGCACCCTCACCGTCGACGGCTACCGCGCGTCGGGTGGTATCCGCGGCGCCGTCGCCCAGACGGCCGAGACGGTCTACGAGCGGGCATCACCGGATCAGCGCGCCGTGCTGCGCGACCTGCTGCTGCGGCTCGTCGTCCCCGGTCCGGAGGGGGAGCCGGTCCGCGGACGCCTGCCGCGGCGGATGGTGGCATCCGACGATGCCCACGAGCGGGTGCTGGAGGAGCTCGTCGCCGCGCGCTTGCTGACCAGCGACGAACACTCGGTGCAGCTCGCGCACGAGGCGCTGACGCGCGCCTGGCCACGCTTGCGGAGCTGGTTGGACGACGACGTCGAGGGCCGGCGGATCCTCAGCCACCTCGCCGTCGCCGCCGACGCCTGGGACGGCATGGGGCGGCCGGACAGCGAGCTCTACCGGGGTGCGCGGCTCACCCAGGCGCTCGAGTGGCGGGTCCGCAGCGAGCCGGACCTGACCGCGACCGAACGCGCCTTCCTCATCGCAGCCGAGCAGCAGACGGCCGCCGAGCAGCACGCGGACCGCCGCTACCGACGCACCGTGGTGGGCGGCCTCGCGCTGGCCGCCGTCGTCGCGCTCGTCCTCGCCGGTGCTGCCGCCGTCCAGGCGGGCCGCGCTACGACCGAGCGGGACAACGCCCTGGCTGCCGAGGCCATCGCGGAGGAGCAGGCCCAGCGGGCGGAGCAGGCAGCCGCCGTGGCACGGGCACGCGAGCTCGTCTCCCAGGGCGTCGCCGCCCTCGAGGTCGATCCCGCGCTGGCGAAGCTGCTTGCGCTCGCCGCGGTGAACGTCACGGGCGAGCCGACGGTCGACAGCCTCGCGTTGCTGCACCGGGCCTACGCCGCCGACCCGATCGTCGCGCGCCACCACTGGCCTGGGTCGGAGGGGAACGCGATAGCCCCGCAGCTGCATCCCGAGGGGGAGCTGGTGCTGCTCACCGGCACGAGCATCGCCCCCGGTCGGCTGGCCGCGGTCACCGACGTCGCGGCGGCGCGGACGCTGTGGTCGTGGGAGGTCGAGGACGAGGAGCTCGGGACCGCTGAGTCCCGCTTCAGCCCGGACGGCGAGCAGGTCGTGCTGGGGGTCGTGTGGACACCGCGGCCAGCGGTCGAGGTGGGCGAGGTCGTGGACGCGACGACGCCGCGCGCCCTCGACGGAGCGCAGCCCGCCGAGGCCACCGTCGACGGTGCGCCGGTCGCCCTGGACGGGGTCGGCATCCAGGTCCGATCGGCGACGACGGGTGAGGTCGAGACCATCCACGACGTGGGTCCGTGCGGCGGCTGGGTGCACGGGGTCTCGGCGACCCACATCGCCGTGGTCGCGGTCGCGGCACCACCCTGCGCTGCCGACACGATGGACAAGCGACTGCTCCTGGTCGACCGGGCCACCCACGAGCAGCGCGAGGTGTCGTCCAGCATGCTCGGCTGGGCGCCGATGAGCGGCGACGGTCGGCTGGTCGCGTTCACCGAGTACCCATCGCTCGAGGTGGTGATCGTCGAGGTGGTGACCGGCCGACGCGTCGCTGAGCTCGATCCGCGCGACCCGGAGCACGGGCTCGGTGACGACGACGGCGCCTACTGGGCGGTCGCCGACCTCGCTCCCGACGGCTCGCTGCTGCTCACGGGCACCTGGGCACGGCGCGCGGTGGTGTGGGAGGTCGCGACCGGTCGGCTCGTGACGACCTTCGCCGGGCATGGCGGAGAGGGGTTCCACGTCTTCGCCCCGGACGGCCGGTCGGTGTTCACGGCCGGTCGTGACGGGGCAGTCTGGCGCTGGGACGCCCGTCGCGGCGACGTGCTGGCCACCTACCCCGCCGTCGGCGGAGGCTGGATCTCCACGGCGGCTGACGACCGACTCGTGGTCCCCACCACCGATCCCCGGGGGGTGGCGCTGCTCGAGACCTCGCCGCGGCCGGAGGTCTGGCACGTCGACGGCTGCGAGGGCACCTACGCCTGGTCGCTGGAGGTCGTCGCCGAGCTCGCCGCCTGGACCGAGTTCTGTGGGGAGGGCGGGTCGACTGGCTACATCCTGGACCTGCCCAGCAGGACCGTCGTGCTGGCCCTGCCAGGCCATCACGGCCAGCACCAGGCGGTGTCACCCGACGGCACCCGGCTCGTGCGCCAGGAGGGCGTCCAGGACCCACCCAGGGAGCTGATCACGCCGCCGCGGATCCGGGACACCCGCACCGGCGAACTGCTGCTCGAGCTCGACGGGGTCTGCACCTGGGATCGCTTCGGGGACCTCGCCGACGACGGCTGTGCGACCTATCCCGACGGCCCCGCGCCGCTGTGGAACTGGCGTCTCGTATGGTCACCCGACGCGTCGCACGTCGTCGCGGTCCGCCACGGCGGTCTGGCCTGGGGCTTCATGGTGTGGGACGCCGACACCGGTGAGGTGCGCCACCTCGACGCGCACTGCGAGGCGACCGACGCGATCTTCAGCGAGGACGGCGCCGAGCTGCTGGTGGCCTGCCGGGGCAGCCTGCTCGTTCTCGACACCGGCGCCTGGATGGAGGTGCGGCGGGCCGAGGTCGACCTGGCGGTCGACGGTCGTGACGTCCTGGACCTGATCGGCCACAGCGCGGATGGCCGTTGGCTCCTCGCGGTCGGCGAAGCCAGCCACGGCGCGCACCTGCACTGGTTCGACGTACGGACCCTCGACCTGGTCCACACGATCGTCGGTGCCCACGCCGGCGGGCCCAAGTCCTACGACCTGAGCCCGGCCCGCGATCATGTCGCCGTCGGCTCGTCCGACGGGATGGTCCGGGTCTGGGAGGTGGCGAGCCGACGGTTGGTGCACGAGTTCCCGGTCGGCAACACGCAGGTCCAGGGCCTCGCCTTCGTCGACGACACGCATCTGGCCGTCGGCACCGAGCACGGCGGGATCACGGTCTACACCCTCGATCCCGACGAGCTCATCGACGTGGTGCGCCGGTCGCTGACCCGGGGGTTCAGCGCGGCCGAGTGCGCCCGCTACGCGGTGACCGAGGACTGCGTGGCGCTCGCGGCCACCTCGCCGTAGGCCGTGGCAGCCCTGCCGGGACGACCCTCGCTCACGGCAGATCGGTCGCCCGCTCGGTCGGTGTCACGAGGACACCGCCCGGCCCACGGGCCGCCCGAGCGACGGTCCGGTCCACGATGCGCCGGGCCACCCACGGTGCCGTGCCAGCCACCCGGGCCAGCCAGCCCGAACGCCGGTCGCAGAGGATCCACGCCTGCCGTCGGGCGACACCGCGGAGGATGGCGACCGCGACCTGCTCGGCCGTGAGGGTGGCGGCGGTCGAGGAGAGGGCGCGCAGCTCCGGTGGCTTCAACGGTTCCTCGGCGGCGAGCATCGGGGTGTCGACGTCGGTCGGGAACACGCAGGCCACGTGGACCCCGTGGGGCCGCAGCTCGGTCCGCAGGGTCTCGGCCAGGCCCCGCACGGCGTACTTCGAGGGGGCGTAGGCCGTGTAGCCGTACACGCCCAGGACGCCGGCGAAGGACGACACCATCGCGATCGCGCCCCGACCGCGGGCGACCATCTCGGGGACGACCGCGCGGACGGGCCACAGGGTGCCGAGGTAGTTGACGGCCACCTGGCGCTCGAACTCCTCGGGCGGCAACGACAGGAAGCGCCCGGGATGGGTGATCCCCGCGCAGGTCAGCAGCAGGTCACAG
>SLQK01000289.1 GCA_007131525.1 Nitriliruptoraceae bacterium
CGTCCGCCACCTCGGTGCCGGTCACTGCCGGTCCTGCGCACCCTGCCGGCTGGGATCACGGGTCCCCGCGCCGACGTCGTCGCCGGTGGCCCCTCGTGCTGGCGCTGCTGGCGGTCGTGGTGGCGGTCCCCGTCACCGTGCTCGTGGCCGCCGACGGGAGCGGGGCGCCGGAGCCGACGGCGGCCTCACCGGACGCCACCGACGACCGGGCCGGCGAGCCGGAGCGCGATGACCGCGGGTCGGACGAGCCCGCACCGGACGACGACGGACCAGCCGACGGCGGTCCGGGACGGGCACCGCTGGACCCCGACGCCGAGCTCGACCCCCTCGACCTCGCCCTCCTCGACGGGGTGGACCTCGTCTACGGGAGGCTGCTGACCGACATCGACGTCTCCGAGCGCGCGATGATCGCCTTCCAGGCCGGCCTGGCCGACACCTTCAGCGATCCCGACAGCCCGGAGGCGGCCCTGGAGGGCGCCAGCGAGATCGCGGCCGACAGCCAGGCCGCGCTGCTCGCCGTGCGCGACCGGCTGGTCGAGCCCGTGGACGACCCCGGCGCCGAGCGCGTGCGCGAGCTCTACGTCGACCACCTCGACTCGTGGGAGGTGTTCATGGCGGCGGTGGCCGAGGACCCGCTGATGGTGTTCCAGCAGGGCGAAGCCGGGTTCACCGTGACCATCAACGCCACGGCCGATGCCTTCTCCCGGGCGCTGGAGGACGAGCTCCCCGCCGACATCGACGCCGAGGTGGCACGTTTCGCCGACGACATCCTCGACCGCGGCTTCCGCGGCTTCGGCTACGCCGACGTGTGACCCGGCCGGTGGCTCATGCCCGGCCGGTGGCCCACCCCCGGCCGGTGGTCAGGCGGGCTGGAGCTCCCGGCCGACCAGCTCGGCGACGTCGGCCAGCACGTCGGTGAGCGCGTAGTCCTTCGGGGTGAACACCGCGGCGACACCCGCGGAGTGCAGCGTCGCGGCATCGGCGTTCGGGATGATGCCGCCCACCACCACGGGGATGTCCACCCCCTCGGCGCGGAGCCCCTCGATCACCTGCGGGACCAGCGCCAGGTGCGATCCCGACAGGATCGACAGCCCGACCACGTGGACGTCCTCGTCGACCGCGGCCCGGACGATCTGGGCGGGCGTGAGCCGGATGCCCTCGTAGATCACCTCCATGCCGAGGTCGCGGGCGCGGATCGCGACCTGCTCCGCGCCGTTGGAGTGGCCGTCCAGGCCGGGCTTGCCGACCAGGATCCGCAGGCGCCGCCCGAGGCTGGCCTCGACGGCCTTGATCCGTGCCCGGGCCTGCTCGAGGCTGGTCGGTCCCTGGCCACCGGCCACGACCGCCGCGTCGGACACGCCCGTCGGCCCGCGGTACTCACCGAAGATCTCCCGCAGCACACCTGCCCACTCGCCGGTGGTCACCCCCGCCTTCGCGCAGGCGATCGACGCGGGCATCAGGTTGCCGTCGCCGGCCGCGACCTCGCGGAGCTCCTCGAGCGCCGCCGTCACGGCGGCGTCGTCGCGCTCGGAGCGCCAGGCCTCGAGCCGCCCGAGCTGCTCCGCCTCGGCCTTCGGGTCGACGACCAGGATGCCGCCCTCGGCGTCGACCAGGGGCGAGGGCTCCGCGGTGGTGAAGGCGTTGACGCCGACCACGACCTGCTCGCCGCTCTCGATGCGGCGCAGGCGCTGGGCGTTGGAGTCGACCAGTTCCGCCTTCATGAACGGCACGGCCTGCATCGCCCCGCCCTGGGCCAGGACCTCGTCGAGCAGCCCGGTGGCGCCGTCGACCAGCGCGGCGACCTTGGCCTCCATCACGTGGCTGCCGTCGAACAGGTCCCCGTTCTCGAGCAGGTCGGTCTCCAGGGCCAGCACCTGCTGCATGCGCAGGGACAGCTGCTGGTCCCAGGGGCGGGGGAGCCCCAGCGCCTCGTTCCACGCGGGCAGCTGGACGGCGCGCGCCCGGGCGTCGCGGGACAGGGTCACGCCGAGCATCTCGATCAGGATGCGGGTGATGTTGTTCTCGGGCTGCTGCTCGGTGAGCCCGAGGGAGTTGACCTGCACGCCGTAGCGGAACCGCTTGAGCTTCTCGTCGGTGACGCCGTAGCGCTCGGTGGTGATCCGATCCCACAGCTCGACGAAGGCGCGCATCTTCGCGACCTCCTCGACGAACCGGATGCCGGCGTTGACGAAGAAGGAGATGCGGCCGACGGCCTGGCCGAACTCCTCCTCTGGCACCTGGCCGCGCGCACGCACCGCGTCGAGCACCGCGATCGCGTTGGCCAGGGCGAAGGCCAGCTCCTGCACCGGGGTCGCGCCGGCCTCCTGCAGGTGGTAGCTGCAGATGTTGATCGGGTTCCACCTCGGCACCTGTGTGACCGTGTAGGCGATCACGTCGGTGGTCAGCCGCATCGACGGCTCGGGTGGGAAGGCGTAGGTGCCGCGGGACAGGTACTCCTTGAGGATGTCGTTCTGGGTGGTGCCGGCGAGCTTGGTGACGTCCGCGCCCTGCTCCTCGGCGACCGCGATGTAGAGCGCCAGCAGCCACATGGCGGTGGCGTTGATGGTCATCGAGGTGTTCATCCGCTCGAGCGGGATGTCCTCGAACAGCTGCCGCATGTCGCCGAGGTGGCTGATCGGCACACCGACCTTGCCGACCTCGCCGCGGGCCAGCACATGATCGGCGTCGTAGCCGGTCTGGGTGGGCAGGTCGAAGGCGACGCTGAGCCCCGTCTGCCCCTTGGCGAGGTTGGTGCGGTAGAGCTCGTTGGAGGCCCGCGCCGAGGAGTGGCCCGAGTAGGTGCGCATCAGCCAGGGCCGGTCACGCTCGGCGAGCTGCCCTGCACCGACCGTCGCGTCGATCGCGGTACCCGTCGTGCCGGTCGTGGTGCCCGTCGCACCCGTCGTGCCGGTCGTGCTCGTCGTGCCCGTCGACGCTGCCGTCCCTGTCACGGTGCCACCTCCCGACGCTGGCCGTGGCCCGACCGCAACCCTGCAGTGGGGCCTGTCTGCAGGGTAGCCCTGGGCCGATTCCGGACCCTCGTCCGGGTCAGCACGGGCCGAGGTCCCCTCCCCGGCGAACGGGCCCTCCGGTAGCGTCCGTCGCACGTTCCGATGGCGCGGCGCGGTCGGCGGTGAGCGGGGGCTCCCCGCGCAGCGTGGGGGCTCCCGGAGATCCGATGTCAACGTCCGTCCACCGTGCCACCACCTCGCCGTGGGGCCTGCGAGCGTTGGTGCTGACGGTCGCGCTCCTGGTCGTCGTGGAGCCGGCCGGTCCACTGGCGGGCGTCGGCTGGGGGGCCGCCGCGGGCGCGCAGACCCTGGACGACCTCGACGAGGCCGAGGAGGTCGTCGACGCGCTGACCGCGGAGCGCGACGCGGCTGTGGACCGCTACGAGCGCACCTGGGCGGCGATCGAACGGACCCGGGTCGAGTTGGAGGGCCTCGAACGGGCCACCTCGGCGTTGGAAGCCGAGGTGTTCGCCGCCACCGGAGCGGTGGAGAACCGCGCCCGGCTGGCGTTCATGCGGGGGCCGCTCGACCGGTTCGAGGCGCTGTTCCAGGCCGAGCAGGCGCAGGTCGCCGTGGAACGGGTGGCGCTGCTGGCGGCGCTCCAGCGGCGTGACCGCATCGCGATCGAGGAGGCCGAGGCCGGGCAGCTGGCGCTGGCGCAGTCCCGGGCCCTGATCCAGGTCCAGGAAGCCGAGCTGGTGGCCTTGCAGGAGCAACTGGAGGCCGACGCCGAGGTGCTCCAGGCCGAGCTCAGGGAGGCCACCGAGGAAGCCGCCGAGATCCGCACACTGGTGTCACGCCAGCGGCGGATCGACCGTGGTGGCCAGCAGGGGATCTACGCCTGCATCTTCGAGCGTGGGGTCAGCCGGTTCCGCGACACCTGGGGCGCCCCGCGCAGCGGTGGGCGTCGGCACCGGGGCACCGACGTGTTCGCGGCCTACCGGGCACCGGTCTACGCCTTCACCTCCGGGGTCATCCAGCGGCACTCCCGCTCTGCGCTCGGAGGTATCGGGCTGTACCTACGGGGTGACGACGGCAACGTCTACTACTACGCCCACCTGGACTCGATCGATGCGACGGCACGGGTGGGGGCCCGTGTGACGGCCGGTGAGCTGGTCGGACGCAACGGTTTCACCGGCAACGCCTCGCGGTCCGCACCCCACGTGCACTTCGAGCTGCACCCCGGTGGCGGCGCTGCGATCAACCCCTACCCCTGGCTGGCAGCGGCCTGCTTCTGAGCGCGGGCCGTGCTGGTGGCGCCGTCGGTCGGGGTTCCGAGGTCGCCGGGTGGTCGTGCGGACAGGTGGCTCGGTTGGCGTCGAGGCACTCGCTGCGGCACCCTCCGTCCGGCTACCGGGGCGTTCCGCGTTCCGCATCGGCGCACCTCCCGGCGGCGAACATCGTCAGGCCGCAGGCCGCGCGCCGTCGCGGTCGCAGGAACCGACTCCGATCGCGGCGCGTCGCTCGTCGCGTCTCCGTTCCACGGTGCCGATCACGGCACCGAGAGCTCCCGAGGTCCACCCGTGCGTCGCGCGCTGCCGCTCCTTGCCGTCACCTTGGTGGTGGCCCTCGGCCTGTCCCTGCCGACCGGCCTGACCGGGCCCGAGGGCTCGGGCGTGCCTCTCGCGGGGCTCGGCCCGAGCCCTGCGAGCGCGAACGTGCAGGGGCTCGAGGGCGCCCGCGAGCGCGTGGCCGGGCTGCGGGGCGACCTCGCGGCCGCTACCGCTGCCTACGAACGGACCTGGGCCGAGGTCGAGGCCGCCAAGGTCGAGCTCGAGCGCCTGGAGATCTCCGCGGTCGAGCTCGAGACCGAGGCGGCCGCGACCGAGGAGCGGCTCGCCGATCGTGCCCGCTCGGTGTTCAAGCACGGCAGCACCTCGCAGTTGGAGCTGCTGTTCGCCGCAGACAGCCCGACGGAGGCGTTGGAGCGGGCCGCGCTGGCCGGTGTCGTGCACGACCGCGAGACCGCCGGTCTGGAGGAGGCGGTGGCCGCGCGGACGGCGCTCGACCAGACCGTCGTGCTCATCGAGCAGCGGCGGGCGGAGCTGGAGCAGCTGACCGAGCGGCTGGCTGCCGAGCAGGCGGTGTTGGAGGGCGAGCTGGCGGATGCGGAGGCCACGGTGGTCGCACTCGAGGCGGTCGCGGCCCGGCAGCGCACCATCGATCGCGGGACGCAGCAGGGGGTCTACGCCTGTCCGCTCGACCGGCACCTCACCCACTTCATCGACTCGTGGGGGTTCCCGCGCTCTGGAGGCCGCAGCCACAAGGGGACCGACATCATGGGCCCGATGGGGGCGCCGGTCTACGCGTTCACGAGCGGGGTGATCTCCCGCCACTCCAACAGCCGGCTCGGTGGGATCTCCCTGTACCTGCGTGGGGACGACGGCAACACCTACTTCTACACCCACCTGCAGGGCTACGCCCCGCGCGGTGCCGTCGGCAACCGTGTGCAGGCTGGGGAGCACATCGCCTACAACGGTGACACCGGCAACGCCCGGGGCGGCCCGCCACACATCCACTTCGAGCGGCACCCGGGCGGCGGGTCGGCGGTGAACCCCTACCCCTACCTCGCTGCGGCCTGCTTCTGACCGCCGGGTCGCAGGCGACTGCCGCGGTGGCGGCCGCGGTGGCGGCCTGCTTCTGACCGCCAGTGCCCGGTTCGTGGTGGGATCGCAACGATGTGACCGGTTTCGGGTCGATCGGTTGCGATCCTGGCGCGCGGGTGGCCCGGGGGCGCGGGGCTGTGGTGGCCTCTGCGCACCGACGGCACCCGTTCGGTGTCAGGATCGCAACGATGTGACCGGTTTCGGGTCGATCGGTTGCGATCCTGGCGCGCGGGTGGCCGTGGCCCCGAGCGGCCTGAGCGGCGCGGGCGCCCCGGGGGACCCGAGC
>SLQK01000158.1 GCA_007131525.1 Nitriliruptoraceae bacterium
GAAGTCCTCGATGTCGGGGTGGTCGACGTTGAGGATGACCATCTTGGCCGCGCGACGGGTCTTGCCACCGGACTTGATGGTGCCCGCGCTGGCGTCGGCACCTCGCATGAAGCTGACCGGCCCGGAGGCCTCGCCACCACCCTTGAGGATCTCCTTCGAGGACCGGATGGTCGAGAGGTTGATGCCGGCGCCGGAGCCGCCCTTGAAGATCGTCCCCTCCTCGACGTACCAGTTGAGGATCGAGGACATGGTGTCCTCGACGGCGAGGATGAAGCAGGCGGAGCACTGCGGCTGCTCCTCCACCCCGACGTTGAACCACACCGGCGAGTTGAACGCCGCCTTCTGGTTGACGAGCAGGTGCTTGAGTTCGGCGTTGAACACCTCCGCCGAGTCCTCGTCGACGAAGTAGCCGCCATCGAGACCCCACGCGGTGATGGTGTCGGCGACCCGATCGACCATCTGCCGGACCGAGTGCTCGCGCTCCGGGGTCCCGAGCGTCCCGCGGAAGTACTTCTGCGAGACGATCTGGGTCGCCATCATCGACCAGCTCTTGGGGAACTCCACGCCGCGCTGCTCGAAGGAGGTCGACCCGTCCCGCCAGTTGGTGAGGATGGCGTCACGCAGCTCCCACTCCAGCTCGTCGTAGGGGTGGGTGCCGTCGCTGGTGAAGAAGCGCCGGAAGCGCAGGCCCTGCCGGCCCTGCCGCTCAGCGACCTCCAGTGGTTGCGCGGGCTGGTCGGTATCGACGCTGATGACGGTCGGGTCGTCGGCTCGGGTGGTGTCGGCCATCGGTCTTCGGCTCCTCGTCCATGGCACCCGGCGGTCGGTCGGTGACCAGCAACGGGCGGTGCTCAGCTCGGTCTCTCGGCTCACACCCCGGGAACTACAAGCGTGCAAGTCGGGGGCGCACTGAACCGCTCCATCGGACGGTACGCAAGCACCTCGTCCGGCGCGCAGGCGCTTCGACCCACAACCCGTGGTGGTTGCTGGGCGCCACCAACCACAAGATGTTGTGTTCCCACAGCTCCTCCCCCGCCGGTCCCTCCCATCATCCCCAACGAGTGGGCAGGTTGTCCACAGGTCGATGCACCGCTTCCCAGCGGCAAGCAGCGCGCTGGGTGCACGACCCGATGCGTGAGCGCACGCATCCACCGGATCCTGCCTGGGGACATCGGCTCACCTTCCCCGCCAAGCCCGGTGCCGCTGCCGTAGCATCCGGTCACCAGACGTCCCCACACCGGAGTGCACCGATGGCGACCGAGGGCGAGCACGCGTCCGAACCGCGTCGGGACGCGGCCGACCTCCGGGCGGGAGACGACAGCAGCGATCCCGACACCGATGCCGCCACCACGGTCGAGCAGACCGGCCAGGGTCAACGGATCCCGACCTGGCTCGACACCGCGGTGCAGTACACCTGGCGAGGGATCGTGCTGCTCGCCGGTCTGGCGCTGCTCATCTACGCCATGACCCGCCTCTACCTCGTCACGCTGCCGGTGATCATCGCGCTGATCCTGTCGACGCTGTGCGTCCCACCGGCGCGGCGGCTCGAGCGGGCCGGCTGGCCGCGGCTGGCTGCCGCTGGCGTGGTCGTCGTCGGCGGCGTGGGCTCCTTCTTCGGGATCCTCGCGCTGATGACGCCGGCCTTCATCTCCCAGATCCAGGATCTGGGCCCGACGGTCGCCGAGGGCTTCGAGCAGCTGCTGGTGTGGCTCGAGGAGGGCCCGATCGGCTACGACCGGGAGCAGCTCGACGAGCTCATCGCGACCGCGATGGACGCCGTCACGGGCGCCGCCGGCACCATCGCAGCCCAGATCGGGACACTCGCGTTCGCGGTCGTCGAGGGCTTCACCGCACTGGTGCTCGCGCTGGTGCTGCTGTTCTTCTTCGTCAAGGACGGCGAGCAGATCGTCGCGTGGTTCCTGCGGCTGACCCCAGCTACCCACCGGGACGACATCCGGGCGGCGGGCCAGCGCGGGTGGGTCGCGCTGTCCGGGTTCGTGCGGGGGACATCGGCAGTCGCGCTCATCGACGCCGTCGGGATCGGCATCGGGCTCCTGATCCTGGACGTCCCCCTCGTCCTGCCCCTGGCCGTGCTCGTGTTCTTCGGTGGGTTCGTGCCGGTCATCGGCGCCTTCGTGACCGGCCTGCTGGCGGTGCTGGTGGCCCTGGCCGATCAGGGCCTGCAGACGGCGATCTTCATGGCGCTGATCGTGCTGGCGGTCCAGCAGATCGAGTCGAACCTGCTCCAACCGACGATCATGAAGCGGGCCGTGTCCCTGCACCCGGTCGTCATCCTGGGGGTCCTGACCGCCGGAGCGATCCTGATCGGCATCGTCGGGGCGTTCCTGGCCGTGCCGATCACCGCCGTCCTGGCCGCCATCGGCAACGAGCTGCGCACCCGCCACGACCTCCGCGAGCAGGGCCATCGGCCGGGTCCAACCCCCGTGGGCGGCCCGGGCGTCGATCCGGAGACGCTCAAGGCGCAGTTCCCCGAGGAGACCCAGCTCCGCGCGGCAGCACGTCGACGCGATCCCGACGACGACGACGACGGTCCGGAGCGCCAACGCCAACGTCGCGGACGTCGACGTCGCCGGGTCAAGATCGATACGGATGGCGACACCGTGACCCGGACCACCAGCGGACCGTTGCGCGCGCCACCCGACGACGGCTCCACCTCCTCCGACGACCCTGATCGCTCGGGCACCGGGCCCGGGCGCAGCTGAACGCCGCGCCCGGCCGATCAGCGCGTCAGCCGTCGACAGCCGTCAACGGCCGTCGACAGCCGAGCCGCGGGGGCGTCAGCCGCTCACACCCCACCCTGGCGCGTGCCGAGCCCGCGGCACCATCGATCCGAGGAGCCCGGCGACGGCGAGCACCCGGTCCTCACGGCCCACGTCGGCGATCACCTGCACCGACAGCGGCCGCCCGCCCTCCTCCCACAGGGGCACGACGACGGATGGGACGTCGGCGAGGTTCCACGCGGCCGTGAACGGGAAGGCTGACAGGTTGGCGGCGATGTTGGCCGCCCAGGGACGGGTGTGCCAGGCGGTCGCCGACGGTTGCGCTCGGGCGAAGGCCGGGGTCAGCAGCACGTCATGCTCGGCGAAGAAGGGCGCCAGGCGCTCCCGCCACCGCAGCACGTCGTCGTCGGACACCTCGGCGACCTTGGCCAGACGCTCACCGGCGGCGATGTGGGCGCGCGTGCGGGGCTGCAGCAGCTCGCGGTCGAGACCCAGCGTGTCGACGTCGGCCCCGACACCCTGGGTCCAGCGCGCCACCACGGCCTGGACCGTCGCGCGCTCGTAGGGGGGATCCGCCCGGGTGACCTCGTGGCCCGCATGGTGCAGCAGCCGCCCAGCCTCCAGGGCCGCCTCGCGCCAGGCGCTACTGACGGTGACACCCGGCGCAGGAGCACGCCAGGACACGGCGACGGCCAACGGCTCCGACAGCGCGGTATCGACATCGAACCGCGCGTCGGTCAGCACCTCGGTGCACACCGCAGCGTCGCCGACCGTGGTGGCCAGAGGACCGAACCGCGTCATCCCGAACCAGTGCGGCTGGCCCCCCAGCTCCACGCCGAGGTAGGGGGCTCCCGGACGGAACCCGACCACGCCGCAGGCGGCTGCGGGGATGCGGACGGAGCCGAGACCGTCGGTGCCGAGCGCCAACGGGACGACGCCGGCAGCCACCGCCGCAGCCGAGCCACCCGACGATCCGCCGGCGCTGCGCGTCGGGTCCCACGGGCTGACCACGGTCGCCGTCGGGTCGTCCGAGGTGCCCCACACCGACAGCTCGGGACCGCGGGTCTTGCCCAGGATCACGGCACCCGCGGCCTTGAGCTGGCGGACGAGCGGGTCGTCCGCCGCGGCAGGCCCCTGCGGGGTGGCCAACGAGCCGTGCCGGGTCGGCTCGCCGGCGACGTCGATCACGTCGTCGAGGGCGACCGGGACCCCGGCCAGGGGCAGCAGCGAGCGGTCGGGGTGCTCATCGACGGCGTCCGCCTCCGCCAGGGCCGCCTCCCGTCGCACGGTGGTGAAGGCGCCGAGCCGGTGCTCGACCTCCGCGAGGTGCTGCAGGTGCTCCTCCACCACCGAGCGCGCCGACCACTCCCCGGTCGCCACCCTGCGGGCGAGCTCACCGGCCGTGCGCCCCACGTGCTCCACCGACCACCTCCCGCGTCACCCGGGCCAGCGGCTGCCGGCACCGGCGCGCCACCCTAACGGGCCCGGTGCGTCCGAGACACCCGGTCCGCGGGTCTCGCGTCGGCGGAGCAGCCGGAGCGGGACCGACGACCCTTCGGCCACGTCGACCATGAGCGCTACCACCGCACGAACAGGGAGGCGCCGTGCAGCCTGCGCGCCATCTGGCACCATGTGGCCCTTACACCGCCGGGCACCTGGCCCGGCGGCTCGACGTGCGCGCGGTTGCGGGCACGCGCCCGACCGTCGGAGTCCGCTGTGTCCACCTCCACCCACCGGCCTGAGGTCCATCTGCGGGTCCTCGTCCCCGACGACGCCGCATGGGTGGTCACCACCGACCGGTCCTCCGCCACGAACCTCGCCCGCCCCATCGGCTTCGTCGAGGACCGGTTGCGCGCCGAGCTCGAGGCCGGGGAGTGGGCCAACGACCAGCGCTTCGGCTGGGCGATCATCATCGACGGCACCGCGTCCGGGTTCGCGTTGGTCGACGACCTCGATCAGCGCGATGCCGAGCTGCAGCTGCGGATCGGCCCGAAGGCTCGCGGCAAGGGAGCCGGTCGGGAGGTGCTGCGCCAGCTGGCGGACCACCACTTCTCGGCCCACCCCGAGATCGTCCGCCTGACCGGCCGGGCACACGAACACAACGTGCCGATGCAGCGGGTGTTCAACGCGGCCGGGTTCCGGATGGAGGCGCGGTACCGCGACTCCTACGAGATGGCGAACGGCATGACGGCCTCGGAGTGGGGCTACGCGCTCACCCGCAGCGACTGGGAGGCCGGCCGGCACCGGCTCGGGGTCTCCGGCTACGACCTCCACGGCCTCAGCTTCGAGCTCGAGGAGACGATCGAAGGGCCCGTGGCCAGCGGGCTGCTGGTGCGCTTCCTGCAGGAGGGGCGGCGCGTCATCGGGCGCTACGACGGTGACCACATCCTCGACGGAGAGGCGGGCGGCATCCTCACCGGTGACCTGCTGCGCTACCGCTTCGTCCACACCGCCGAGCAGGCGCAGCAGGCCGACGAGGTGCTCGGCCGTGGTCGGGCGCGTCTCCAGCGTCGCAACGATGGCCGGCTCGAGATCGTCGACAAGTGGTCCGACGAGCGGGGATCCCACGGGCAGCGGGTCCTGGTGCAGCGGGTGGTCACGACCTGATCGGTCGACCCCCTTCATCCCGCGGGCGGGCCTCTGCGTCGTCCGGCGTGCCGGCCGTCGTGATCGACGGCATCCACGGGCGCGCCCGGGCAGCTGCTCTCGATGGCGGCGCGGCGGCGCCTGACCTCCTGCACCGTGGGGCTGGTTGACCGCCCGTCGTGACGAGGCGGTCGGGGTGCCGCCGCGGGGTGGTCGGGGTGCCGCCGCGCGCTCGGATCGCAACGATGTGACCACGAGGCGGTCGATCCGTTGCGATCCTGGGTCAGCCGGGGGCGGGGACGCAGGGTGACCGGGGCGGGACGCCGCCGCGCCGCGGGCGGCACGCCGCTATGCGCTCGACGCCCGCCGACCCGGGTGCGCCGCGACACCGCCTCAGCGCAGGCGCTGCACGAGGGCCGGTAGGGCGTGCTCCGCCGGCCGGGCGATGTGCCGGGCCGTCGACAGGCTGGGCTCCGGGTTGATCTCCCAGATCCGCGCCCCCGCACGCTCCGCGAGCCACGGCAGGCTGGCAGCGGGCTCCAC
>SLQK01000091.1 GCA_007131525.1 Nitriliruptoraceae bacterium
CCAGGACCACCATCAGCACGACCCACACGCCGAACCGGAAGGCGGTGTCGACGTAGTACCCGGAGAGCCGGATGTGCACCAGCGACACGACGATCACCGCGATCCCGAGCAGCCCGTGGGTGAGCCGCCACCACTCGTAGGTCAGCTTGAACCGCTCGGTCCACATCGAGGTGACGATGATCACCACGAGCAGCCCGAGGGCGATCACCCCCGTCACCCCTCGCCAGGTGAGCAGCGACGGGTCGTAGATGGCCGACCCGAGCGGTGTGATCGGGATCAGGATCAGCGGGTGCGCCAGCAGGAACGCGAAGGCCACGAAGGAGATCTCCTTGTGGAACTTCAGCACCACGTCGAGGCCGTAGGGCGCGTCGACGGGCTGGAACCTCGCCGTCGTGGCGAACTGCAGGCCGAGCATCGACAGCCCGATGAAGCCGAGCGCCACCGACAGCTCGTGCCAGAACCCGCGCGCCGGCGGTGGGTCGCCGGCCAGCATCAGCAGCAGCGGGCCCACCACGACGACCAGGTAGACGACCAGCCACAGCGCCCCGCGGACCGCGAACCGCATCGTTGGGTCTCCTTCCGAACGGGGACGTGGTGTCCGCTCAGCCCTCCACCTCGTCGACCCGAGGTGGGTCCGAGCCGGCCCGGGTGCAGGTGATCGCGGCGGCCCGGCGCGCGGAGGTCAGGGCAGACCGCAGGGCGTCGTCGTCCAGCCCGGCGAGCTCGGCCCGGCCCGAGACGCCCTCACGGTCCAGCCACGCCAGCAGGCCCGAGGTGAACGCGTCACCGGCGCCGACGGTGTCGACCACCTCGACCCGTTCCCCCGGCACCGACACCTCGCGGCCGTCGGCGGTGATGGCAACCGCCCCGTCGGGGCCGCGGGTCACCACGACCTGCGCCGGTCCGCTGCCCGCCCAGCGCCGTGCGACGGCCTGCCAACCGTCCACCTCGGGGTGGAGCTGCGCGAGATCCTCGTCGCTGACCTTCACCAGATCCAGCCCGGCGACCACCTCGTCGACCATCCGGGCGTAGGCCGCGACCCCGCCGGCCTGGTGGCAGGCCAGGGGCCGCACGTTGGGGTCGAGGCTGGTCAGCCGCGTCCCCGCCTCGCGTCGGAGCAGCGCCGCCAGCGCGGCACCGGTGGGCTCGTGGGCGAACCCGATCGCGCCGAGGGACACGTGCAGCGCGGCCCGATCGGGCAGGGCCGGCAGGTGCGCCTGCTCGATGGCAGCGGCCGCCGTGCCGTCGAGGTAGAAGCCGTAGGTCGCCCGGCCCTCGTCGTCGAGGTGGACGACGGCCAGCGTGGAGGGCGCCTCGAACCTCGGTGCCAGCGACAGGTCGACGCCGTCGGCAGCCAGGCGCTCGGCCAGCAGCCTGCCGAAGGCATCGCGCGACAGTCCGCCGAGGTAGTGGGTCGCACGGCCGAGGCGTCCGAGGCCGACGGCCACGTTGTAGGGCGAGCCGCCGGCCAGCGGCAGCAGCAGGCCGTCCCGGGGCGCCAGGTCGATCAGCGCTTCACCGGCGACGACGATCACAGCCTGCCTTCCACCTCGGTGCCTGCCTCCAACTCGACGATAACGGCCGCGTCCTCAGGCAGGGTCAGCTCGCCGTCGATCAGCACCGTCCGGTCGTCGGTGGCGACGACGAGGCGCGCGTGCTCGGGCAGGACCAGCGTCGCCGGGCCCTCACCGTCACCGACGTGGAGGGCGACCAGCACCTCCTCCCCGCGCTCGATCGCGATGACGGGGCCGTCCTCCAGCAGCCACGTCGTCGACGTCCGACCGTGGAGAGCGGGCAGCGCACGTCGAGCGTGCAGGAGCGCTCGCGTCCGCTCGAGCTGGGAGGTCGGATCGGCGGTCTGGGCAGCCACGGTGTGACTGGCGTCGTGGTTCGTCCCGAAGGGCAGCCACGGCGTGCCCGTGGTGAAGCCGAACCCCTGAGACGGCTCCCAGAGCATCGGTGTACGGGCCGGGTCCCGCCCGGGGACATCCTCCAGGCGGAGAGCGATCGGGTCCTCGGCGACACCAGGCGGCAGGACGCCGTCGCCCAGCCCGAGCTCATCACCCTGGTAGAGGAACGGGACGCCCGGCAGGCAGCACAGCAGCGTCAGGTAGGCCAGCGACCGGCGGGCGCCCAGCTCACCGCCGCCGAACCGGGTGGCGGCGTGGGGGGCATCGTGGCTCGACAGTGGCCACGCCAGCCGGTCCTCGCAGGTCTCGACGAAGGGACGGAGCTGGTCACGGATGTCGGTGGCATCCCAGCTGGCCTCGATCGTGGCGAAAGCGAAGGCGGCGTGCAGCGCGTCGTCGGTCACGTACCGCCGGAGCTTGGCGGCGTCGAGCACGTACACCTCGCCGAGCAGGACCGCGCCGTACGCGTCGGCGATCCGGCGCCAGTCCCGGTAGATGTCGACCACCCCCGGCTGGTCAAGGTCGTGGATGTGGGCGAACCGCTCGAACACCGAGGTGGCGGCGGCGAGGCTCACGTTGGTGAGCAGCGGGTTGTCCCGGAACGCGGGATCCTCCACCAGCGAGTGGGCGACGTCGATGCGGACCCCGTCCACCCCCCGTTCGAACCAGGCCGTGAGGATGTCCTCGAAGGCGGCGCGGACGCGGGGCTCCGCCCAGTTCAGATCGGGCTGCTCGGGCAGGAACAGGTGCATGTAGTACTGCCCCGTGGCCGCGTCGAAGGTCCAGGCTGGCCCGCCGAAGTGGCTCACCCAGTTGTTGGGCGGCCCGCCGTCGGGGGCCGGGTCACGCCAGACGTAGAAGTCGCGGTGCTCGGCGCCGCGGCTGGAGCGGCTGTCCAGGAACCAGGCGTGCTGGTCCGAGGTGTGGTTGGGCACCAGGTCCATCAGCACCTTGAGCCCCAGGGCGTGGGCGTCCTCCAGGAGCCCGGTCAGCTCATCGAGATCGCCGTAGGCCGGCTCCACGCCGAGGTAGTCGGCGACGTCGTAGCCGTGGTCGCGCTGGGGCGACGGGGTGATCGGGGTCAGCCACACCACGTCGACGCCGAGCTCGGCCAGGTGCTCGAGACGCGTCCGCAGCCCGGGGAGGTCGCCGATGCCGTCGCCGTCGGCGTCGGCGAAGGAGCGCACGTACACCTCGTAGCCGACCGCACCGACCCACCAGGCCGGACGGGGATCGTCGCTGGATGGAGCAGGGGGTCGGGTCGTGGATGACATCAGGCTCCTCTCGCTGCATCCACCTGCGGCCTGGAAGCGCTTGCAGGCCGCGCGCAGCGCGGGCTACGTTGCCAGGTCACGCACCTGCCGTGCAACGCCGCGAGGTGGCTGCGGCGTCCGGTGGCGTGGGAGCGGGAGCAGCGCTGCAGACCGTGAGTGCGACGATCGAGGACGTGGCGAGGGCGGCCCAGGTGTCGGTCGCGACGGTGTCGCGCGCGCTGCGGGGGTTGCCGAACGTGGCCCCGTCGACCCGCGAGCGGGTCGTCGCCGTGGCGAAGGAGCTCGAGTACGTCGCCGACCCGACGGCTTCCCGGCTCGCGGGTGGTCAGCGCCTGGTCATCGGGCTGGTCGTGCCGATGCTCGGGCAGTGGTACTACGCGAAGCTGTTCTCCGGGGTCGAGGCCGTCGCGACCGTGGCCGGCTACGACGTCCTGCCCTTCACGACCTCCGGTCCGGGCGGGAGCCAGCGCTTCGTGCAGCAGCTGCCCTTCCGGAAGCGCGTGGACGGGTTGATCCTGGCCGACGCCCCCTTCGACGACGCGCAGTTCACGGCCGTCGCCCGGACCGGGGTCCCGATGGTCTCCCTCGGGGCCTTCGCGCCCGGCGTCTCCGGCATCGCGGTGGACAACGTCGCCGCTGCCGAGCTGGCGGTGGGGCATCTCACCGCGCTCGGTCACACGCGCATCGCGCTGATCGGGGGGAGCCCCGACGATCCCTTCCGGTTCTCGGTGCCGGTCGACCGCTTCCACGGCTACCAGGAGGCGCTGCGGGCGGCTGGCCTGCGTTTCGATCCGACGCTGGTCGTGCCCGGCAACTTCTCCGCCGACGGGGGCGCCGAGGCGATGCACCGGCTCCTCCTCGCACCGACCCCGCCGACGGCGGTGTTCGCCTGCTCGGACGAGATGGCGATCGGGGCGATCCAGGTCGCGCGCGACGCGGGCTTGCGCGTGCCCGAGGATCTCTCCGTCATCGGCATAGACGACCACGACATCTCTGCCTACGTTGGCCTCACCACCATCCATCAGGACGTGATCGGGCAGGGCGAGCGTGTCGCGCACCTGCTCCTCGATCGGCTCCGGTCGGATGGCGAGATCGACGTGCTCCACGAGCGGCACCCGACCCGGCTCGTGGTGCGACGCACGACGGCACCACCCCCGGTCGGGGACCCGCCCGCTGGGCGCCGCGGGTAACTATCCTCCAAGAACCTGACGAAAACGCTTGCAGCCACAGCCTCCGACGGCAATAGTGGGGGGCGGCGACAGAGGGAGACTGCACGATGGCCAAGGTCGTGATGGACGACATCCAGAAGATCTACCCCGACGGCACCCAGGCGATCTTCGACCTGAGCCTCGAGATCGATGACGGGGAGTTCGTGATCCTCGTCGGGCCATCGGGCTGCGGGAAGTCCACCGCGCTCAGGATGGTCGCCGGCCTCGAGGAGATCTCGGGCGGCAAGATGTACATCGGCGAGAAGGTCGTCAACGACCTGTCGCCCAAGGAGCGGGACATCGCCATGGTGTTCCAGTCCTATGCGCTGTACCCCCACATGTCCGTCGCGGACAACATGGGCTTCGCGCTGAAGCTCGCGAAGGTCGACAAGGGTGAGATCGAGCGTCGGGTCAAGGAGGCCGCGGACATCCTCGGGCTCAACGAGTACCTCCACCGCAAGCCGAAGGCGCTGTCGGGTGGTCAGCGCCAGCGGGTCGCGATGGGCCGTGCGATCGTGCGCTCCCCTCAGGCCTTCCTGATGGACGAGCCGCTGTCCAACCTCGACGCCAAGCTCCGGGTCCAGATGCGCGCGGAGATCGCGGCGCTGCAGAACCGCCTGGGCGTCACCACCCTGTACGTCACCCACGACCAGGTCGAGGCCATGACCATGGGTGACCGCGTCGCGGTGCTGCGTGCGGGTCGCCTGCAGCAGGCCGACTCCCCCCAGACCCTCTACGACCGCCCCGACAACCTCTTCGTGGCCGGGTTCATCGGCTCCCCGTCGATGAACATCGCCTCGGGCAAGCTCCTCAAGGAGGACGGCAAGGTCTTCATCGAACTGGACCGGGGCCAGACCAAGCTGGAGGTCCCGACCGCCGCGCTGGACCGCTACCCGAAGGCGGCGCAGATGGACGGTGGGGAGGTCGCGATCGGTATCCGGCCCGAGCACTACGGCCCACCGAACGAGGTCGCGCCGGGCCAGGTCTGGAAGGACCGCAACGTCGAGCTGGTCGAGATGCTGGGCTCGGAGATGCTGGTGCACTTCCACACCGAGTCGCCACCGATCGTCACCGAGGACATGCGGGCAGCGATCGACGACGACGAGGCGTTCGAGGAGCTGAAGAAGCAGGCCGCGGCCGGTGGCCAGACCTTCACCTCGCGGTTCGAGCCCGGGACGCCGCCCAAGGTGGACTCCAAGATCGACGTGGGCGTGAAGACCGAGTACCTGCACCTGTTCGATGTGGAGAACGGTCTCGCGCTGCGCTGAGTTCCAGTGGGGCGTGGTGCGGTTGCGTCACGCCCCCGACGCCGCCTCCACTGGGAGCCGCGGCGGAGCACGACTCGGACCGGTGAGACCGGTCCGCTCGGATGAATCGACGACAGGGAGTTGATCGTGAAGAAGGCCAGGTTGAGAGTGTGGCGGCCGGTTGCGGTCGTGATGGCGCTCGCGTTGGTGGCGGTTGCGTGTAACGGCAA
>SLQK01000193.1 GCA_007131525.1 Nitriliruptoraceae bacterium
CCTCGCCCTCGAACTGGGTCCACAGGTTGCGGTACTGCCGGTCGTACATCACCAGGTTCGACTGGTAGAGCCGGCCCGAGGTGCCGAAGTCGAGCTCCACCTCGCCGTCGGGGGTGTCGACGGTGCGCTCGAACACCAGCGCCGAGTTGCACAGCGGGCAGTAGGTGACCACCAGCGGGACGCCCCCGACCACGTCGTTGACGATCTCATGCCAGGTGAGGATGGCCAGCGGGTAGGCGCGCACGTCGTCATCGACGTCGACGACCATGACCGGGCTCTCGTCCTCGAGCCAGTCGGCGGCGTCGGCGATCGACTCGAAGACGGGGTCGTCGATCGGCGGGATGCCGTCCGGGGGTGGGCCGCCCGCGAGCAGCCGGTCGAGGTCGATGGAGGTGGCGGGCTCGCAGCCGTCGACCTCCCAGAAGAACTCGCCCTCCTCGCACCCGACGGACTCGGTGCGGATGGCATCCGCCGTGCCGGTCGCAGCCTCGGAGCCGGCGTCCGGCGACGAGGAGGCTCCGTCGGACGGTGCCGACCCGGCCGTGTCGGAGGGTGCGGTGCAGGCGGCGGCGATCACCGCGCTGGCGGCGAGGGCGAGGACGGTGCGGCGCATGGTGGCCTCCTGGAGACTGCGGCTAGGACCGGGTGTCCGCCCGTGGCGGCTGGGCGGTGGCGGGCTGGGCGCGTTCGGGCTGGTCGGGTGCGGGCTGGGCGGCACGGGAGGTGTCGAGCTGCGGCTGCTCCCGCCCCCGCCGACGTCGCGCGGCGAACCAGGTCACCAGCCCCGCGAGCGTCAGCAGTACGAGGGTGGTGCCGGTCACCACCTGAGGGGCGTCGGCGACGGCGTTGGTCGCCCGTGACGACAGCTGCTCCACCCACCGGACGGCCGCCGGCTGCGTCGTTCCGTCACCGGCGAGGGTGGTGGACCAGAAGAAGACGATGTAGCTGCCGGCCAGGATCAGGATGATCCCGGCCACCCGGCTGACGTGCTGGGAGGCGTGGCGGAGCCGCGTGATGAGCGCCTGCTTGCCGAGCGCCAGGGCGAGGGTGACGAGCAGCAGCAGCGTCGACATGCCGAGCCCGTACACGAGGAAGGTCGCGACGCCGGCGACGACGCCGAGCTGGGGGATCGTGCCCGCGACGACGACGAGGAACACCGGCAACGTGCAGGACAGGGAGGCGATGGCGTAGGACACCCCGAACCAGAAGACGCCGCCGAGACCGCGGCCGCGGGGTGCGCTCCCCGTCGAGGGGAGGCGCACCGTGACCTCCCGACCGGTGAGCAGCACGGCTCCGAGCCCGATGACCCCCAGCCCGACGAGCATGGCGATCCAGGGCAGGGCGTCGATGACCGCCCGCACCCCCAGCGTGATCAGCAGCCCGGCGATGCCGAAGACGAGGAGGAAGCCGCCTGCGACCACGGCGCCGACCTGGACCGCCCGCAGCGCGGCGGAACCCGAGGCCCCATCTGCCTCGTCGAGTCCGAGGAAGTAGGACAGGTAGGCCGGCAGCATCGCGAAACCGCAGGGGTTGAGCGTGGCCACCAGACCGGCCGTGAACGCGAAGGCGAAGGGCAGCTCCATCACGCGTCCACCAGATGCTCGTCGATGAGGTCCCGCAGCTGCTGCTCGGTCAACAGGCCGGCGTGGCGGTGCACGATCGCGCCGTCGGCGTCGACGAAGTAGGTGCTCGGCATCGAGATGACCTGGAAGTCGGCGAACAGCGCGCCCTCGGGGTCGAGGCCGAGCAGGTAGGTCACCCCGGTCTGTGCGATCAGCGCCTCGGCCTGCTCGCGGCTGTCCTGGGTGTTGAGCCCGACGAACCGCACCTCGTCGCCGCGGTCGGCGTGGACGCGCTCGAAGTCGGGCATCTCCGCGATGCAGGGCGGGCACCACGACGCCCAGAAGTTCACCACCAGGGGCTCCCCGGAGAGCTCCACGAGGGAGAGCTGCTCGCCATCGAAGGTCTCGAAGGTGCCATCGGGGACCGGCGGCCCGGCGGCGGGCGCGCTCTCCTGCTCGTCGGCACCGCCGGAACAGGCTGCCAGCACCAGCGCGAACACCACCGTGATGGCGGCGTGCTGTCGGAACCTCACGATCGCCTCCTCGCGGCCCGCCGGATGGGCGTCGCAGATGGGAACCGGTGGCGGCCACCTGGGCTTCCATCGCGTGAGCGCTCGCGACACGAGACGCCTTGGACGTACGACCACGACCGCCCTTCGGGGTCGACCCTCCCGCCATCCCCACGTCCAGGCGGGCGACCGACAGCGCGTTCTCCCCGGCTGATGACCACCGAGGGGAGGTCACTCGCTCAAGTCTGGCACTGGTTGGTCGACGTTACGGCGATGCAGGCTCGCGTCTGGAAGCTCGGTGTCGCCCTCGGCGTGCTCGCCGGGGTCGCCTTCCTGTTGTCCGAGACGGAACTGTTCCGCGAGACCGTGTGGCGGCTCACGCTGCTGGGGTCCTGCCTCGGTGTCGCGCTGGGTGTCCGGGCGAACCGTCCAGCGCGCCAGCACCCCTGGTGGCTGCTGTTCACGGCGCTCGCGATCCTGGCCGTCGCGAACCTGCTGGACTACCCGCTGTGGGCGACTGAGGCCACGACGGCCTGGTCGGATCCGCTGGCCATCCTCGCCTTCCCGCTGATCGGTATCGGTGCCCTGGCCCTGTCCCGCTCGCAAGCACCCGGTGGTGATCGGGAGAGCGCGATCGACGGCGCGATCGTCATGGTCGCCATGGCCGCGGTGCTGGCCGGCACCGCCTACCACCCGGAGCACCTCGTCGGGGAGGTCGACCTGGCGGCGCGGGTGCTGCACACGGCGGTGGCCCCGCTGATGATGGCAGCGGTGACCGCGGCGACCTTCCGGCTGTTGTTCGTCGGGAGCCTACGGGTCGCCGCAGCCTGGTTCGTGGTGGCTGCTGCCGTGATGGCGTTGGTCGGCAACGCCGTCCGGGCGGTCCTGGTCTCGGGCGGCGTGTACGAGCGGGGGGTCTGGACCGACATCTTCATCCTGTTCGCCTACGTGTCGATCGCCCTGGCGAGCCTGCACCCATCAGCGCCGGCGCTCACCGCGCCGGCCGATCTCAGGTACCGCCGCTTCACCTCCGCACGGCTCCTGGTCCTCGGCCTCGCACTCCTTGCGGCACCCGCCACCATGCTGGCGCGTGGCGTCAGTGGCGATCTCTTCCTGATGGTCGCGGCGACAGCGGCGGTCAGCATGCTGGTGCTGTGGCGACTGAGCCGCATGGCCCTGGAGCGAGAGCGCAGCCGCCGGGAGCTCCACAGCCGGGCGGACCGCCAGGCCGCGCTCGCCGCGCTCGGACGTCATGCCCTCGATGCGGCCTCGGTGGAGGACCTCGTGCACGAGACCCTCGAGGCCTGTCGTCACCACCTCGCCGCTGATCGCTGTGAGCTGGTCGCCGGCGTCCAGCCCGCCCGGGACTGGCCCGACGACGCCACCGTGATCATGCCGGTCGCTGATGACGGGCGTGCGTTGGTGGTGGAGCGCGGTCGACGGTTCAGCGACGAGGAGCGGGCGTTCCTCGCCTCCGCTGCCCACCTCGTCACGCTGGCGATCGAACGTCAGGTGGTCCAGCAGGCGATGGAGCAGGCGGCGATCTACGACTCCCTCACCGGGCTCCCCAACCGGAGGCGGATCCTCGAGCGGCTCGATGAGGTCCTGGAGCGGAGCCGTCGCGAGGGCCGCTCGGCCTGCGTGATGTTCATCGACCTCGACGGCTTCAAGCGGGTCAACGACGATCACGGGCACAAGGTCGGTGATGCGGTGCTGGTCGCCGTCTCGCGACGCCTGCAGGACATCTTCCGTGGTGCCGACACGGTCGGTCGGTTGGCGGGTGACGAGTTCGTCGTGATCGTCGACAACGTCAGCGATCGCGCGGCGCGATCCTTCGCCCACCGGGTGATCGCCTCGCTGCACCACCCCTTCCAGGTGGAGGGCTGCCCGGTCCGGGTCGGTGTCAGCCTCGGTCTCACCACCCCGCGAAGTGGGATCACCGATCCCGAGCAGGTCCTCGCGCAGGCGGATGCCGCCATGTACGTGGCCAAGGCCCAGGCCGGGTCGTCCATGGCCGTGTACGACCGCACCCTGGGTGAGACCAGTGCACGGCGGCGGGAGATCGAACGTGAACTCGAGCGTGCCATCGCCCTCGGTGAGTTCTCCCTGGTCTACCAGCCGCTGTGGCGTCTCGGTGACGGCGCCTGCGTCGGTGCCGAGGCGCTGCTGCGCTGGGACCACCCCGAGCGTGGACGCCTCGATCCCAGTGCCTTCCTCAGCGTGGCGGAGCAGAGCGATCTGATCGTGGTCATCGGTGGGTGGGTGCTCGAGCAGGCCACCGAGCAGCTCGCGAGATGGCAGGAGCAGCTGCCCGACGCCCACCCCTGGACGCTCTACGTCAACCTGGCCGGGCGGCAGCTGTTGGCGCCCGGCTTCGTAGAGCAGGTGGACAGGCTGCTCCAGGTGCATGGGCTCTGTCCGGCCCGGCTGGGCGTCGAGGTCTCAGAGCGTGCGGTCGTCGACGACCGGGTGGTCGCGACGGCCACCTCGTTGGCGTTCCTCGGCATCCGGCTGGCCTGGGACGACTTCGGGACCGGGTTCTCGTCGATCGCGCATCTTCGGGGCTGGCCCTTGGACATCCTCAAGCTGGACGGTTCCCTGGTCCAGAGTGCGGTCACGAACCCTGAGGACGCCGGGATCGTGCGAGCGATGTGCTCGGTGGCCCACGAACTGGGTATCGAGGTCCTGGCCGAGCACGTGGACTCCGCGGAGCAGCTGGCCACCATGCAGCGGCTCGGGTGCGACCTCGGTCAGGGCTACCACCTCGGGCGGCCGGTCGAGGCTGGGAAGCTGTGGCTGCCGAACCGACGGCAGGACGTGGTGGTGCGGGGGATCGGGGACCGCGGGGGTCGGAGGGATCGTGGTGTCGACGGTCTGGTCGCGCCCAGCCGGTCCGAACAGGAGCAAGGTGTGACGACCGGGCTCCGGGCGCCGTAAGCTCCACGGCCGCATCGGAGCGTGACCGGGTGCCGGCCAGCCGGAGCGCGCCGACGGCGCGGCGAAGGGAGCCCTCGTGGCGTCGTTCCCCGAGCCCGCAGCGCTGGTCCGAGCCCCATCGGATCGCCTGAACGAAGCGGAGCTGACCCACCTGGCGCGGGCGCCGATCGACCTCGAACTCGCACGTGCACAGCACGCCGGCTACGTCCGCCTCCTGTCCCGTCTCGGGCTGGAGCTGGTGTGGCTACCACCCCTGCCGGCCCACCCTGACGGGGTGTTCGTGGAGGACACCGTCGTGATCGTCGACGACACCGCGGTGCTGATGCGTCCCGGCGCGCGGTCGCGGCGGGGCGAGGTCGACAGCGTTGCCGCCGCGCTGGTGGTTCGCGGCTACGAGCTGCGCGGCATCGTCGCGCCGGGGACCGCGGACGGCGGCGACGTGCTCCAGGTCGGCCGGACCCTCTACGTCGGTCGCACGGCCCGCACCGACGAGGTTGCGATCGAGCAGCTGCGCGGCCTTGTGGCGACGCTGGGACGCGAGGTGGTGACCGTCCCGGTGACCGGCGTGCTGCACCTGAAGAGTGCCGCCACCGCCCTGCCCGATGGGACGATCGTGGCGGTCCCCGGCTGCGTCCCGGTCGGCGCGTTCGGGGAGCGGGAGGTCCTGCCTGCTCCCGAGCCGGCCGGTGGCGACCTGCTGGTGGTCGGCGAGGTGGTGGTGGTGTCGGCGGCCGCGCCGCGCACCGCCGAGTTCATCCACCGGCGGGGGTTCCCCGTCGAGGTGGCGGAGGTGTCGGAGCTCGAGAAGGCCGAGGCGGGTGTGACGTGCATGTCGGTGCTGCTCGGCACGCCCGTGCC
>SLQK01000304.1 GCA_007131525.1 Nitriliruptoraceae bacterium
ATACAGCGCCCGAGGGCGCCCACCGCCACCGATGCGGCCCATGGCCTGCGAGGACACCCCCACGGCGCGGGGATGCCCACAGCACACGACATCAGCGCAGGGCTGATCGACCTGGCGATGACCGCCAGGTCGATGAGCGCGGCCGGCAGGGCCGAGGGAGACTGAAGCCTGACCCCGTCAGCTCCCCGGGAGCTCGAGCTGCTGTGACCCCGGTGGCCCCGGTGGATCAGCACCGGAACCTCCGACGCCCTCCTCGCGCGCCACCACCTCCTCAACAGCCGGTGGCTGAGGGTCCGGAGCTCGGCCCCGGGGTGGAGGGGGTTGCGGGTCTGGTCCCGGATCCTCAGGCTCGCCGCCGGAGCTCGACGCCGCAGCAGCAGCCTCGGAGCCTGACCAGGTGGACGAGGGCGCAGGCACCGATGGTGATCCTGGGCCCGCGGGCTGGACCGCTCCGGGCGCGCTGTCAGGAGGCGAGGAGTCGGCTAGCGCAGAGTTCCGCGGCGGGGCGTCGGCTAGCGGGGCGCCAGGCGGCGGGGCGCCAGGCGGCGGGGAGTCAGGCGGCGGGGAGTCACTCACCGCCGGCAGTCCGCCTTCACCGCGCTCGATCGTGACCTGTCGGCCCTCGATCCGCACGGAGAAGGAACCCTGGTCGAACCGACGATGGTGGCGCCGACAGAGCAGCATGCTGTTGTCCAGTGACAGCTTCCCGCCCCGCGTGAAGGACCGGTTGCCATGCGCAACGTCGCACCAGGAGGCCGGGGCATCGCAGCCCTCCCAGACGCAGCCTCCATCGCGCAGCATCAGCGCCCGCCAGAGACCGACCGGGACCGTGCGAACCGACTTCGACACCTCCATGGGTACCGCCTGCTCGTCCAGCACGAGACGGAACATCTCGCAGTCATCGACGAGGTTGCGGACCTCCCGGCCGGTGACCGTCTGCCCCGATCCGAGGAAGCGCCCGGTGGTGAGCTCGGGAGAGGTGGACAGGGCTGCGTACTCAGCGGCGGTGAAGACGACCATCACCTGCGGTCGCTCGCCGTGGTTCGTCGGGGCGTCACCGACCCGGAGCGCGGCGGCACACAGTTGCTCGAAAGCATCCGCGCCCCGCTGAGCCGGCGTTCGCCGCTCACCTGGGGTATCCGGGCGCCGGAACGCGCTGAAGGCGACGCGCGCCTGCTCCGCAGCAGCACCGTAGAGGAGCCCGGAGAAGGCGAACCCGCCGTCCTCGGTCGTGGTGGCGCGGAGCGAGCGGGCGCGGTGCTGCCGGGTCTCGTCCGTGGCGAGCGCCTGGGGTCGTTCACGACCCAGCAGCTCCCGGGCTGCGCGCCCGAAGGCACCCGCCTCCAGCCGACCAGCCAGCTCGAGGAGCTCCGCCTCGACCTCGGCGCGTCGCTCCGGTGGGATGTCGGCGAGGATCTTGGCGATCAGCTGGGCGTGCCGAGGAGCGACCTGCCCCTCCGCCATCGCCCGCCCGGTGGCCTCGTGGTCACGAGCCGCCCGGCCGGCCGCGATCTGCTGCTTGATCTCCGAGTGCGTGACCTGCTGCTGCTCGGCGAGGCGGCGTTGGCGGTCCTGGACCGCGGCACCGAGAGGCGTCCGGTCGGCGCGGGACGCAGCTCGGGCGACGGCGGCGGCCGCAGCGCGCGACCGCACACCCTCGAGCTGCAGGAGTGGACGACGGACCCGTGACAGCAGTGACTCGAGCTCCTCATCGGCGAGCTCATCGACGGTGACCCCGGCGAGGCGCTGAACGGCCGCCTCGGCCGCGCACAGCGCAGCCTCGCAGTCCGGACCGTCCGAGGCCGCCGTCGGCACGCTCACATCGTTCGCGCCGTCGTCGTGCGGGCCGGACACGTCCCGAGCACTGCTCCCCGTCGCCACGTTGTCTCATCCTGACCTGCCCCCAGGTCCTGACCCACAGGATAGACGAACATACGTTCGAGTCAAGGGTGCCGACCGAAGAAGGGCCCAGGAACACGACAGGCGCACATGGCATCGCTCTGAGCGCACACGAGCACCGGCCGACGAGACCCGGACCGCAGCGGAGGTGACGCCGCCACCCCGCCAGCCGGGCTGCGTCCACCACCCCACCAGCCGGGCCGCGTCCACCACCCACCCCACCAGCCGGGCTGCGTCCATCACACCGACGCGAGCTCGACCCCATCGACGACGACACGATCTCGACCGCCGTCCTTGGCGCGGTACAGCGCATGGTCGGCACGTCGCAGCAAGCCATCCTGATCGTCGCCGCAGCGGTGCTGCGCAACCCCCACCGAGAGGGTGACCGGTCGTGCGGCCGAGGGGCCCAGCCGGTTCGACCCGGTCGGCGACGCGCCCGGCTCGGTCGACCCGATCACCACCGGGCCCAGGCCGGTCGACGCACCGACCGGCAGGCAGACCTCGGCACGGACCTCGTCCAGCACCCGCTGCAGGCTCGCGACCGCGGCATCGGCCGTCGTCTCGGGCAGCACGACGAGCAGCTCATCCCCACCCCAGCGCCCGATCACGTCGGCGTCGCGCAGCAACCCGGGCATCACCGCGGCGACCGACCGCAGCACCTCGTCGCCAGCGAGGTGGCCGGCGGTGTCGTTGATCCGCTTGAAGTGGTCGACGTCGACGATCGCCAGGGTCAGGGGTCGGTCGTACCGATCGGCCAGCGCGAGCAACTCCTGGAGCCGCTCGTGGATCGCCCGTCGGTTCGGGAGGCCCGTCAACTGATCCGTGCGGGCCAAGGTGGCGTTGCCCTCGGCGCGGGCCCGCTCGAGGGCGACCTGCTCCTTCAACGTGGCCAGGGCGTACAGCAGGGCCACGCTCACCCCGGTGGTGACCCCGACCCGCACCAGGCCGACCACGTCCGAGGTCACCCCGACCCGGACCACCTCGGTCACGACCCGTGGGAGGACGACGGCCATGCACGCGAGCACGAACCCGCCCGCCACCAGGAGGCCGTGGCGAGCCGGCAGCGCCAGGTAGGCGATGATGCCGAGGATCACGACCCCCGGACCGATCGACTGGTTGACGATCTGCGCGGCGATCGACAGGTCGGGCTGGAGGTACAGCACCGCCGCCATCCGTACGAGCCACAGCACCGGGAGCGCCGACAGGATGACACGTTCCGCGACGGTCGCCGAGATGCGATCGGTCAACAAGCCCAGGAACAGGATGCTGAGAACGACCAGCAGCAGGGGGTAGGTCACCCGCTGCAGGGGCTCCTCGTCCCAGCGGAGCCACAGCACGAGTGGAACGGTCGGCGCGGACAGGGCGATGGCACCGAGGTAGATCGCTCGTTTGGTGGCCTCCCATCCCCGACGGTCCGGCATGCTGGCCTCCTCCGAGCCGGGCGACCCCGGCACGACACGTGCTCCGTGGACCAGCTTGCCGCAGACCTGTGTCATCGACACCCCCTGCGCCACTCATCACCTCGTCCCGACCCACCGCACGCCGCGGGCACGACAACGCCGAGGTGGCACGACGGACCGGGCCGGGGCGGGCGACGTCCCCCGCGTTGCGAGGTCGGCGTCAGACGGCAGCGCGGTCGTCGGGCCGCGGGCCCGGTAGCAGCTTCGCGGTGAGCTCGCCGCCCACGACCAGCCCGAGCAGGACCCCGAGCGCGATCCCCACCATCGAGGTGCCCATGGTCACCAGCGAGTCGATGCCCTGGAGCCGGTCCTCGTCGAGGAAGCTGGTGATGCCGGCGAGCCCGAGCGCGCCGGGAACCAGGAGCCAGAAGCCCGGCATGAAGCTGACCAGTGCCGGGGGCCCGTGCTCCTGCCTCGCCGCCACCATGGCGACCGGCGTCATCGCCAGCGCACCGAAGAACGCCGACAGCGTGGCCCCGAAGAACAGCCCGCCGAGAACCTGGCCGGCGTAGGCGACATACAGGACGACGAGGATCCAGGGCAGCGACGCGCGGCGGACCCCGTGGAACACCACCATCCCGATGCCGAACACCGCGACCCCGACCCACGGTTCCAGGACGCTGACCGCCGTGCTGGTCGCCTCGGTCACCTGCGCGGCCGGGACGCCGAGGAGCTGGGCGGCGGCGATGATCCCGAGTGCGAGCAGCACCAGCCGGAGCATCCCGGCCGCCAGCCGACCCGAGCCCGAGATGACGTGTCCGGTCGACAGCTCGAACACCGCGGTCGTCAGCACAGCGCCGGGGAGGAAGGCGATCAGCGGTGCGACCAGCGGCGGGAACACGGCCAGCTCCGGGAGCAGGCGCCCGAGCCCGAACACCACGGCAGCAACGGCGAAGGCGGCGACCACGGGGAGGACCGGCTGGTAGGACCCGCGCAGGCGGTGGCTGGCGAGCTGTAGGGAACCCACGGCGATGCCGAGTCCGGTGGCGACCACGAGCTCGAGGACGCCACCTCGAAGGAGCATCGCCAGCCCGACCGTCAGCAGGACGTACCCGCCGAGCCGGACCCGGTCGGACCTCGGCGGCGGACGCTCCCGGGCGGCAGCGATCGCCGCGATGCCCTCCGCCGGCGTCAGGCGCCCCTGCTCCGCGGCCGTGGCCACCCGCACCACCTCGTCGACCTGGTCCAGACGGAACCCCTGCTGGCCTGCCGGTGCGACCTCCGTCTCGACGGAGCCGCCCTCGGGGATGGACACGATCAGGGCCGTTGGCAGGACCATGATGCCCACATGCGCCGCGCCGTAGGCCGCGGCGATCCGTTGCAGCACATCGTGGACGTTCCCGACGGCATCTCCGCTGTCGATCAGGGCCCGGCCAACCTCGAGGAGCAGATCCAGGGTCCCTCGGTCCACCTGCTCCACCTCGCTGACGCCCGGGACTGGGCGCGACAGCGGCGGATGGGCGGACGGCGGAGGGGCGGACGGCGGAGGGGCGGACGGCGGAGGGGCGGAGGGTGGCAGAGCCGCCGGCAGCTCCGCACCGTCACCGGTGTCCGTCGTCGCGGTGGTCCCCCGCAGCGGCATCGTCGGCGCCGACGCTGGCTCTCGATGGTGCGGCGGCCGCTTCGCCTGCCGCGTCAGCGCGATGACGCCGACCAGCAGGACCGCGGCCGCCAGCAGGATGGAGCCCAGCGGGATGGTGGACGAGCGCACGGCAGGGACGGTTGGCCCAGGGGCCGGACGGGTCTCCTCGTCCTCCTCGTCGACATCCTCGTCCTCCGCGTCGACGTCCTCTCCGTCGTCGGGCGCCACCTCGTCATCGGGCGCCACCTCGTCATCGTCGATCGGGGCATCGTCAGGCACCGTCCCGTCAGCTGGGTCGGGCTCCTCCCCCGACGGGGCCGGATCCCCCGGCTCCGCCACACCCGTGGCCGGGTCCGGGTCCGCCTCGCCGTCCGCGGCCAGCCGCAGCACACCGACCGAGCCCGGTGATCCGCCCTCCCAGGCATCGGCACCGGTCCCCGACACCGCGACGGCCGCCGCGCAGCCCAGCGCTGCCACGACGATCGACGACCACCTACGGCAGGTCCGCGACCGGAGCACGGTTCAGGTCCGGCGAGCGGACGACAGGGCGAGCGACGTCGGCGCGCCAACGGGCGCACCGGTCCCCGTCCACGCCGGTGGGCGCCCCCGGACCTGCCCCTGCCCTCGCGCCACGACCACGCCACCTCCTCACACCAGCCATGCCGATGGCCGCTGCCTCGCCAGGGGCCGTCACGGCCGCCCGCGACCCACGCCGACTCCGACGAGCCACCGGCGCTGAGCGCGGTCGTGGCCACCGGGACCACGCCGTCCACCGGGTTCGGGACGCTACCAGCGGCCCCGGCTCGCGCGCACCGAGACGAGAGGCGGCGTTCTCGGCCAGCTCCATCGCGTGCACGGTGCCGCTCGCCGCGTCGCCTGCGCGCGCGGCAGTGCCGGCGGCGGCGGCGGCGGCCGCGCCG
>SLQK01000229.1 GCA_007131525.1 Nitriliruptoraceae bacterium
ATGGCCGCAGGGATCCGCAACGGCGTGCCGGAGCGCGAGTTCGAGTTCGGCCCGATGCCCGGCTTCCCACGCTTCGAGGACGATGACCTCGACGCGGTCGTCGAGGTGGTGCGCGAACTGCAACGCGAGGCGGGGCTGTTCGAGCCCTGACCCGCGCGCGGGAGGCCGTAGCATGCGCCGCCGAGCGCCCGTAGCTCAGCTGGATAGAGCACCGGACTTCTAATCCGACGGTCGCAGGTTCGAATCCTGCCGGGCGCGCCACCGCGACCGGAGGCCTGCCGACCGGCGGCGCCCATCACGGCGCGCCCGCCGGAGCGACCCCGATCACCGCCCGCCGTGCTCCTCGTCCCAGCGGGCCAGCAGGGCCTTGAGATCCTTCTGGGCGGTCAGGGAGCCGACGCCGACCGCGAGCCCGACCAGCAGCCCCACCGTCAGCACCACGACCGGCGACAGCCACCACCACAGCAGACCCACCACCAACGCCGCGACGACCACGACCATCACCGCCGCGAACGCGACCGGCTGCGCCGCAGCCCAGCGCACCGCCTTGGGCGGGCCGCCGGCGACGACCCAGCTGCGTGGGTAGCGATCCTGCGGTTGCTCGCCCATCGGTCCGCTCCCTCGCGGCGGCCTGGAGGGTCATCGAGGCTAGTCAGCGTCGGGGGCGACCGTGAGCGCCGGTCGCCAGGCGCTGGCGGGGACCGGGCTCAGGGGCAGGCGACGGTGTCCGCCACCTCGATGTCGCCGTCCGTGGCCTCGCCGGCCAGCAGCTCCGCGACCCGGGCGCGGATCGCCCCGACGTCGGGGACGTGGTCGGGGCCACGGAAGTCGGGGGGTCCGAAGCCCTGGCTGGCGACGGGGCCGAGGTCGACCTGGAGCAACAGCTGCAGCAGCGCCGGCAGCCGCGCGACGGGGACGTCGGTGGCGACGTGCTGCTCCACCGCGTCGGCGATGGCGGGGAAACCGCGCAGCAGGCTGGGCGCGTCGGCCGAGGCCAGGGCGCCGGCGACGAAGCAGCGCTGGCGGTCCATGCGGACCCGGTCGCCGCCGGCGCCACGCAGCCGCACGTAGGCCATGGCCTCCTCGCCGGTCAGCACCTGGCGGCCGCTTGCGAGGCTGAAGGTGCGCCACTCGGCCCCGTCGATGGCCGGGGACATGCGGACCGTGACGGCCCGCGACAGCTCCAGCTCCACCCCGCCGAGCGCGTCGACCACGCCGACGAAGCCCGCCATGTCGACCACGGCGTGGTGGTCGATGTCGATGCCGAGCAGGGTGGCCAGGGTGTCGGTGACCGCACTGGCGGCCGGGTCGACCGCGCCGGGGTACAGCTCGGCGAGCTCCTCGTCGATCCGCTCGAGCCCGCAGGTGTAGAGGGCGTTGAGGTAGCGCCAGCCCTCCCCCTCGGGACAGTTGTCGGCGTAGAGCTCCGCGAGGTGGTCGGGCAGCGGGAAGTCGGCGAGGTAGCGGTCGATCGACAGCACCACCGTCCGGCCCGTCACCGTGTCGAGGCTGCCGACCAGGATCGCGTCGAGCCGCGAGCCTGACCGTCCCGGACCGGCGTCGCTGCCGAGCACCGCGACCGTCAGCCGGTCGTCGGCCAGCCACGGGTTGTCGGGGACGCGGGGCAGGTCCTCGGGGTCGGGCGGGTCGGGCCGCTCCACCGGTGCGGACGGAGCTGGCTCCGCCTCGCCGTCGCGGGTGGGCGGTGCCGGCGGTTGGGGCGATGCCGGCAGCGCCGTCGCGGCCGGCGGTTCGGGCGGTGGCGGCGCGTCGGCGACGAACACAGCGTCCACCACCTCGGCGGTCCGGACGGTCCCGTAGGCCAGGACCGCGTGGGGGACGGCGACGAGGACCAGCAGCCCGGTGACGGCCACGGCCGTGCCGACCAGGGCCACGCCGCCCCGGGGCAGCGCGGGCACCGCCGCGGGACGCACACCCAGCCGGTAGGCGTCCACAGCGGCACCGAGGCGGAACAGGAGCAGCACGAGGTTGCCCGACAGCAGCCACGGCACCGCGTCGGGCCGGACGACCCAGGCCACCACCTGACCGGCGTTGCCCGCCGCCCAGGCACCGACCCCGGCCACCACCAGCCCGATGGCCACCATGACCCAGCCGCGACGTCGCCAGCCGAGGCGCAGTTGGCCGAGACCGGGCACCAGCGCCGACAGCGTCGCAGCGCCGAGGCCCCGCCAGGTCCGACGGCGGCGATCCTCGGTGCGCAGTGACCAGCGGAGCACGATCAGCTGCGATCGGCGGCCAGCCACGGCGGCACCGGCGCCTCGATCCGCTCGAGCTGGCTCGGCACGGCACCGAACCGGTCGGTGCGGTCCCGCCACTCCCGGTAGGCGTCGCTGATCTCGTCGCGGTCACGCGCCACGAAGTTCCACCACATCTGGATGCGCTCGCCGAGCGGCGTCCCACCCAGCACCAGGGCGCGCCCCTGATCGTGCTCGGCCTCCAGGGGCAGCTCATCGACCCCCGGCGGGACCAGGCCGATCCAGCCGGGCTCGACGATCGCCTCACCGACCTTGATCCGTCCCTCCAGCGGGACCACGGCCAGCTCGTACCCGGGGTCGGTCGGCACGACGGTGGTGCCGCGCCGCAGCTGCAGGTCGACGCCGAGCAGGTCGGTGTCGGTCCTGGCCGCCGAGGTGGCGCCGTCGAGCGCGCCGACGAAGACCATCGCCTCGGCGTGCGCGAGCTCGAGCTGGGGGAGGTCCTCGAGGTGCTCGAACCGTGCCTCGCCGTGCCGGGTCGCCTCGGGCTGGGCGACCCACAGCTGCACACCCCGGAAGGGCGGCTCGGCCGCCAGCTCGGCGTGGGCGATGCCGTGCCCGGCGGTCATGAGGTTCAGCTGCCCGGGGCGGATGGCCTGCTCGGTGCCCAGCGAGTCGGTGTGGATCGCCTCGCCCTCCAGCAGCCAGGTCACCGTGGACAGGCCGATGTGCGGGTGGGGGCCGACCTCCAGGGGGTCGGGGTCGACGGCGTCCATCGGTCCGAGCAGATCGACGAAACACCAGGCACCGACCGTCCGACGGCCCTTGGTCGGCAGCACACGGGCCACGGGCAGTCCACCGACCTCGGTGCTGCGGCCTTCGCGGGCCTCCACCCGCGCAAGCGGCTCGTCCTGGCACTCCATGTCAGGCTGCTGGATCGGTCCGCTCATGGCTGCGCTCCCCTGCCTCGCCACCTGTCCACGCTACGTGACCAGCCCGCCGCCGTCATCCGCAGCTGCCCCATCACCGGGGACGCGCGCTGGGTAGCGTGGCGTGCTCGACGAGGTGAGGGGACCGCAGGTGGCCTTCGGGGTGGGGTTCCGGGTCGCCCCCAACGTCCGGCTCCGGGCGACCAGACGGGGACCACGGGTCTCGCTCGGACCCCGGATGGCCCGGGTCCACCTCGGCGGCGGCACCGCCGCGGTCTCCTCCGGGCAGGGGCCGGTCACCGTGTGGCAGACCCTGTCGGGCGGCGGCCACGCCCCGCCCCCCAGAGGTCGCGCGAGCCACCGCAAGGCCGCGGAGTGGGACAGCGTGCGGGACCACCTCGACCGCCTCCTCGGCCAGCACCACCGCGAGGTGACCCACGCGCAGCGCCCCGTGGTCCCAGCCCCGTCCCCGGTCCGCCGGCGCGAGGTGCGTCGGGACCTGCGGCGGCGGGCAGCGGACGGCACGCCGTGGTGGCGACCGGGCGCACGCCTGCGGGCCTGGCGCGCCGCGGATCGCGAGGTGGACGCCGAGGTGGCAGCCCGCCAGGCGGAACGTGCCGCCCGCCACCGCGACGAGCAGGCGGCGGCGGACGCCTGGTGGGAGGCGCTGCTCGCCAACGACCCCGACACCGTCATGGCGCGGCTCGATGCGGCCTTCGACGCCCACGAGCTGCCGGGCGCCGCGACCGCCGTGGTCGGCGCCACGGCCCACGTCGCCGTGTCCGTCCTGCCGGTGGAGCGGCTCATCGGACCGCGGGAGCCGAAGATCACCGAGGCCGGAAACCTCTCGCTCGCCAGGGTGACCAAGACCCGTCGGCACGAGCTCTACCAGGCGGCGATCGGATCGGCCGTGATCGCCGTGGCCGCCGAAGCCTTCGCCACCTGCCCCGGGCTCGAGGCCGTCGACATCGCCGTGGTCTGCCCCGACCAGCTGGGCGGGCCGGCCGTGCTGCTGCTCGCCGAGCTGCCCCGCACCAGCGTGCTGCCCCACGGCGCGACGCGACCGGTCACCTCGACGCTGACCGAGCTCGCCGATCGGGGGCATGCCACCGTGGTGCAGGACCGTGGTCGACGGGTCGGTGCGCTGCGACCGCTCGACGCCGAGGATCCCGACGTGCGGGCACTTCTCGACGCGCTCGACGCGGAGTAGTCTCGTCCGTCGGGGGATCGGACCGGGATGGCGGGCGGTGGGCCCAGGCACCCCCAGGCACCGAGGTGAGCCGGGTTGGACGAGCAGGGCCGCGAGGCGCAGCCGGTGCTGCGCAGCTTCCTCGAAGCGGTCGGCGATCGGGTGACGCCGACGGCGGTGTCGAAGCCGACCCTGACCGAGCTCTGCCACGCGCTGGAGGACCTGGTCATCACCGAGGACCTCGCGGGCACGGTGATCGCCGGGTTCCAGCACGCCCGCTTCTGGGCCGTCGAGCGCGACCGCTACGTGGCGATGACCGCCGACCCACGCCGGCGGGCCGTGGTGTTCACCGCCGACGAGGTGGTCACCGCTGCTGCGGACGATGCCGCAACCTCGGTGTCCCACCTGGTGCTCGGCGAGGATCATCCGCTGGCCCGGGAGTGGTTCGTGGTGGCGTTGAACGAGGCGTTCAGCGCCGTGCTCTTCGGTCGGGAGCTCACCCGCTCCGGTGAAGCAGCCGACGGTCGGCGGCTGTTCCTGGCCGTGTGGAGCTTCGATCCGCAGGTGGTGGACCAGCTGCTGGCGGTGCTGAGCGACGCGCTGGGTGACGAGGTCCCGGGCGCCCGCTCCCAGCTGGCTGCGGCGCGCGGTGCGCACCCACCGCGCCACGCCGCACCCGGTGTCGGGCAGCGCTTCACCAGTGCGGTCATGGAGCGGTTGGAGGCCGCCACGCAACGGGCGTTGGCCGCCGAGGCCGAGCTCCACGAGCTCCGACACGGAGGGGTGGGAGACGACCTGGCGGGCCCCGACGTCGCGACCGCAGCGCCTGCCGAGACCCGGGACCAGCACGCACCCGCCCCGGCAGCCGTGCACGCCACCGGGACATCGCCCGGAACGGACGAGCCGCCGGATCACCCGAGCGCCGCGGCGCCGCGACCGGCCGATGACCGCTCGGGGGCCGACGCCTCGGCGGCGCGGGTGAGGGACGGACGTCAGGCGCTGGTCATCGATGAGGACGCCGCGATGCGGGGGTTCCTCGAGGCGCTGCTCCGTCGGGCGGGGTGGGAGGTGGCCACGGCAGCCTCGGTGGCGGAGGCGGTCGACGTGCTGCAACGCACACGATGCGACGTGCTGCTCCTCGACCTGCCGCTGCGGGGTCCGGGGGAGGCCGCGCTGACCGAGCTCGAGCGCATCCAGCCCGGGATCCGGCAGCGCACCGCCCTGCTGGCCGACGACCCCCCGCTCACGGGACGGGTCAACGGGCGCCCCGTGCTCGTCAAGCCGGTCACGTGGTCGGACCTCGAAGCGGTGCTGGGGACCCTCACGGCGGCGCTTTGACCGGGGTGGGAGGGGGGCGTACCCTCCGCCAGCGCGCCGGTTCCGCCGGCGCGTCGCCATGGTGGGTGTAGCTCAGTCCGGTTAGAGCGCCTGGTTGTGGTCCAGGAGGCCGGGGGTTCAAGTCCCCTCATCCACCCTCCCGATGCGGGAGC
>SLQK01000122.1 GCA_007131525.1 Nitriliruptoraceae bacterium
TCGCCGACCAGGGCTGACCCCCACCTGACACCCGGACGAACGCGGGCGGACCACTCGCACACGCCGTCGGCACGAGACCACGCGCCCGAAGGTGGCGCCGGAGGAACCACCACATGAGCATCTTCATCGATGAGAACACCAAGGTCGTCGTCCAGGGCATCGGATCCCAGGGCACCTTCCACGCCAAGCGCAACCAGGCCTACGGCACCAACGTCGTCGCCGGGGTCCACCCGAAGAAGGGCGGGACCACCTGGGAGGAGCTCGGTGTCCCGGTGTTCGCGACCGTGGCCGAGGCCGTCGAGGCCACCGGGGCCAACACCTCCATGGTCATGGTCCCCGCGCCCTTCACCAAGGACGCGATCCTGGAGGCCCACGCCGCGGGCATCGCGACCATCGTCACGATCACCGAGGGCGTGCCGGTCCACGACATGACCGAGGTGTACGACACCGTCGTGCGGCGCGGAGGGACCCGGCTGATCGGGCCGAACTGCCCCGGCCTGATCAGCCCCGGCAAGGCCAACGTCGGCATCATCCCCGCCGCCACCACGATGCCGGGCAAGGTGGGGCTGGTCTCGCGGTCGGGCACGCTGACCTACCAGATCATGCACGAGCTGGCCCAGGCCGGCATCGGCATCTCCACCTGTGTCGGCATCGGCGGGGACCCCGTGATCGGCACCCAGTTCCTCGACGTGATCAAGGCCTTCGCCGAGGACCCCGACACCGAGGCCATCGCCTTCGTCGGCGAGATCGGCGGCTCCGAGGAGCAGCTGGCCGGAGAGTGGATCCGCGACAACATCCCCGACACCCCCGTGGTCGGCTACATCGCCGGCTTCGAGGCGCCCGAGGGCAAGCAGATGGGCCACGCCGGCGCCATCGTGAAGGAGGGCGGCCCCGGCGGTGAGTCCGCCGCGGAGAAGAAGGAGATCCTGGAGGGCTACGGGATCGCGGTCGCCATGAACCCCTCCGAGGCGGCGCAGCTGATGATCACGCGGCTGTCCTGATCTTGCCGCGCACCGCTGCCGCCCTGTCCCGCACCGACGAGGCGGGTGTGGCGGCAGCGGAGGCGGCGGATGCGGTCGCGGCGAGCCTGGCCGGCGGGGCCGACGCGGTGACCCCGCCGCGGTGCGACCTGGCCGTGGTCATTGTCACCGCGCAGCACCACGAGCACCTCGGCGCCGTCGCCGCTGCCGTGGAGGCCCGGCTGGAGCCGGCCGCGCTGCTCGGTGCCGTTGCCTCCGGCGTGGTCGGCACCGATGCCGGGCGGGCCGTCGAGGTGGACGAGGGCCCGGCGGTGTCGGTGTGGGGGCTCGCCGCGCCCGGCGGCTGGGTCCAGCCCTTCCGCGCCTGGACGCTGCGTCCGAGCGGCGGTGGCGTCAGCGTGGCCGGCTGGCCCGACACCCAGCCTGACGACACGGTCCTGGTGCTCGCGGACCCCGAGACCTTCCCCGCCGCCGAGGTCCTCCAGCGGTTGCAGGACCGGCAGGTGACCACCCCGGTGCTGGGTGGGCTGGTCTCGGCGGGGCCGGGTCAGGCCCGCTACAGCCTGGACGGGCGCCTGTTCGACGACGGGGCCGTCGGGGTGATCCTGCGGGACATCGAGGTGACCGGGACGGCGTCGGTGGGGTGCCGCGCCATCGGCCGGCCCGTCACGGTCACCGAGGTGGTGGACGACCAGCTCCGGGGCCTGGCCGGGGGCTCGGCCACCGACCACCTCGATGCGGTGCTGAGCGGGCTCTCCGAGGACGACCTGGCCCTGCTCGAACGGGGTGGGTTGCAGCTCGGCATCGTGGTCGACGCCGTGCGTGACAGCTACGAGCCCGGCGACTTCGTGCTCCGCGGGGTGCTGGGCATCGACCCGGAGCTCGGGGCCGTCCGCGTCGGGGACCGGGTGCGGGCCGGCGACACCGTGCAGTTCCACCTACGTGACCCCGTCCACGCCGGGATCGACCTGACCGCGCGGCTCCGCGGGGTCGGCCCGAGGTCCGGCGCCCTGCTGTTCACCTGCCTGGGGCGGGGACGCCGGCTGTTCGAGACCCCTGACCACGATGCCCGGGCCGTCGCCACCCACCTCGACGTCGAGGTGGCAGGTGCGGTCTGCGACGGCGAGATCGGGCCCCTGCACGCCCGGAGCGTCCTCCACGGCTTCTCCGCCGTGGTCGCCGCCGTCGGGCAGGAGAGGGCGTAACCAGGTAGAAACGATCACGACACCACCGGGAGACACCTGCCCGCGAGGATCGCGCCTCGCAGGTGGGGCCTCCCACCTGGACAGGACGGTGCGCGCCGCCGACGACGACCGGGATGCCGAGCATCCCGCCAGCCGCCGGCGGTGCCGGAAGCGGTTCCCCCGGCCCGTGGAGGTCGGATCATCGAGGAGGACGATGTGAAGCTCGTCACGGCGATCGTGAAGCCGCACAAGCTCGACGAGGTCAAGGAGGCCCTGCAGAACGTGGGCGTCCAGGGCCTGACCGTGTCGGAGGTCCGTGGGTACGGCCGCCAGCGTGGTCACACCGAGGTCTACCGTGGTGCGGAGTACACGGTGGAGTTCGTCCCGAAGGTCATGCTCGAGGTGCTGATCGACAGCCCCATGGTCGACGACGTCATCGACGCCATCGTCAAGGCGGCGCAGACCGGTCAGGTCGGCGACGGGAAGGTGTTCGTCACCAACGTCGAGCGGATCGTGCGCATCCGGACGGCCGAGGAGAACGTCGAGGCCATCTGACACCGCCGGCGACGGTGCGGGGCGCCTGCGCCCCGCACCGCTGCTGCCTGACGATGGAGCCATCCCGTGCCGACCTCGGCTGCTGCAGCGAGCGACGCCGGGGTCGACACCGCCGCGCTCGCGGCGGAGCTGAAGGCGACCTGGGCAGGGCTGGTCACCGACGGTCCCGCGCCCGGCCTCGGGTGGTGCCGGGCGGCGACCTCGGCGGTGGACGGCCTGCTGGTCGACCTGGCCCGCCCCTTCATCGCCCGCCACCGCATCGCCGTCGCCGCGGTCGGTGGCTACGGACGCCGTGAGCTCAGCCCGGCCTCCGACATCGACCTGCTGCTGCTGCACGACAAGCTCGACACCGAGGTGCTGGAGCGCATCGTGCGGGGCGTGGTCTATCCCCTGTGGGACGCCGGTCTGACCGTCGGCTACGCCGTCCGGGACCGCCGTGAGGCGCTGGCAGCCGTCGACGACGTCGACAGCGCGACGGCGATCCTCGACCTGAGGACCGTGGCCGGCGACGCCGCCTTCGCCCAGCTGGTCCGCACCGAGGTGATCCGCCGCCTGCGTCGGCGGCCCCACCGCTACCTCGGTGCCCTGCGCCAGGCCGACCTCGAGCGTCGGGCCCGCGCGGGCGACGCCGCCGAGGTGCTCGAGCCACACCTCAAGGACGGCGCGGGGGGCCTGCGTGACGTGCAGTCGCTGCGGTGGGCCGCCGCGGCGCTGGTGGGCACCGTCGGGCTCGACCCGTTGGTGCCGGCCGGCTACCTCGGTGCCCCCGACCGCCCCCGCATCAGCGCCGCCGAGACGCGGCTCCTGGCGGTCAGGGTCGCCCTCCACCTTGCCGCGGCCCAGGAGAGCGGCAAGCCGGACGTGCTCCGTCTCGACCGCCACGACCAGGTCGCCCACCTGCTGGGCTACGAGGACCGGGCACCCCACGATCTGGCGCCCCACGGGCTGCTCCGCGACCTCTACCTGGCCACCCGCACCATCGACCACGTCCACCGTCGGGCCTGGGCGCTGATCGACGCCGATGTCGCCCGGGGCCGGCGGCGGCTGGGGCGGCCCGCCGAGCGGGAGGTGGACGGCTTCGAGCTGGTCGACGGGGTCCTGCGGATCCCCCCGGAGGACGACATCGACGAGCCCGAGCTCGCCGGCCGTCTGCTGGTCACGTTGACCCGGACCGGTGCGGTGCTGGACCGGGGAAGCGCCGCCCGGCTGCGGGACCGGGCCGAGACGGCCACCGCCGCCGGCGACGCCGGGCCCTGGACCTGGAGCGACGCCACCCGGGACCGGCTGGTGTGGGTCCTGCACCAGGGGGACGTGGCCCTGCCGGCGCTGGCCGAGCTCGATGAGGTCGGGGTGTGGACCGCGTGGCTCCCGGAGTGGGCGCCGCTGAGGGGCCGTGCCCAGCGCAACCCCTACCATCGCTACGCGCTGGACCGCCACGCCTGGCACGCCGCCACCGCCCTCGGGGACCTGGTGCGACGGGTCCCCTGGGCGGCCGAGACCCTGGTGGACGTCGACGACCGTGAGGCGCTGTTCCTCGGGGTCCTGCTCCACGATGTGGGCAAGGCGCTGGGTGAACCCCATGCGGAGACCGGCGTCCCCCTGGCCGCCGCCATGGCCCGCCGGATGGGGGCGCGCCCGGCCACGATCGAGCGGATCGAGCGGCTGGTGCGGCTCCACCTGCTGCTGCCCGACGCGGCCCAACGACGCGACGTGACCGACCCGGCCCTCGCCCACGAGCTGGCCGCACGTATCGGCGACCGTTCGACGCTGGCCATGCTGCACCTGCTGGCCGCGGCTGACGGGCAGGCCACCGGACCGACCGCCTGGAGCCCATGGATCGCCGCGCTGATCGAGCGCCTGGTGACGAAGGTGAGAGCTGTGTTCGACGAGACCGATCCCGACGAGGTGGGCGACGGTGCGATCGTGACGGCCCGGGCTGCCCAGGCCTTGGCCCCGGAGCTCGGCGCCAGTCCCGAGCTCGTCCGTGAGCACCTCGCCCTGCTACCCCGACGCTACGCCGCGGCCGTGTCGCCCCGGGCGGTGGTCCGCCACGCGCTGATGGGCACCACCGAGCTCGGACCCACCGACGTGCGCACCCGGGTCACCCCGGGCGCCGAGGACCCCGACGGCCACGCTGGCCTGGATGAGCTGGACGTGGTGGCCCTGGACCACCCCGGGTGGTTCGCCAAGGTCGCCGGGGTGGTCGCGCTGCACGGTGGGTCGGTGGTCGCCGCCGACGCCTTCACCCGCGAGGACGGCCTGGCCTTCGACACCTTCAAGGTCGCCCCGCCTCCGGGTACGGGCGGGTCCTGGTGGGCCCGGGTGGAGGGCGACCTCGACGACGTGGCCGGAGGGCGCCTGGCCGTGCGCGCGAGGGTGCTGCGCAAGGCCCGCGCGCAGCGCTCACGGCTGGCCAAGCTGCCGCCGGTCACCTCGAAGGTGGTCGCCAGCGAGGATGCCGGGGGCCGGACCACGGTGATCGAGGTCCGCACCCTCGACCGCCTCGGTGTGCTGTACGCGATCGCGACCGCGCTGGCGGAGCTGAAGCTCGACATCGTGATGGCCCGGGTCCAGACCCTCGGCCACGAGGTCACCGACGTGTTCTACCTGCGCGACGGTGACGGCGCACCGCTGTCCCGCGACCACCTCGCCGAGCTGGAGCTGGCGGTGCTCGGCGCGATCGAGGAGCTGTCGGTCGGCGACGCCTGAACGACCCGCCGACCCGGCGTCACATCACCCCGCCCTCGGTCATCCGCTTGTAGTCGAGGACGCGGTCGAGGGTCTCCTCGGAGACACCCTCCTCGAGGGCGACCTCCCGGAGGGTCTGGCCGGTCTTGTGGGCCTGCTTCGCGAACTCCGCCGAGCGCTCGTAACCGATCTCCGGGACCAGCGCCGTGACCTGCATCAGGGACCGCTCGACGTAGGCGGTGCCCTGCCCGGTCTCCGTGGTACCCGCGATGCACTTGTCCACGAACACCCGTGCGACGTTGGCCAGCAGGTTCTCCGACTCGATCACGTTGCGGACCATCATCGGGATCATGACGTTGAGCTCGAGGTCGCCGGACATGCCGCCGATGCCGACCGCGACGTCGTTGCCCATCA
>SLQK01000058.1 GCA_007131525.1 Nitriliruptoraceae bacterium
TATCGCGGCTCTCCGGCCCCTTCGCCAACACCCCAACTGCTCGTCACCGCACACTGCCGAACTTGGCACCCGAAGGGCCGCGCCCTCGCAGTGCCTCCACCCGCGTTGACGTCCCCGGACCGGGCACACCCAGCGAAGCGTTCATGGGTGCCTGGCCGTCGATGAACCGGCGATCGGATCCAGGACCAGGGGACCGTCAGCCAGGGCGCACCAGTAACCGTGGTCTGCGAGAAGGCAAGCGTCTCCCGACCGACCGTGTGCCGCGAACACCGCGACTGCGGTTGCCGTGCCCCCTCACGGACCTGGAACGAGTCGACGGTGGACTCTCGTGTCGTGTCGTCCTCAGTCGAGGCTGCCTCTGGACACGACCCACCCGGTTGGCTACCTCGTGACCTCGGAGATGAGGCCAACGTCGTGGACGTAGTGCAAGACGACGAGTCGCTCGATACCTGCGATCGCAGCAAGGACGCGGTCGAGGATGCTCACCCCTCGGTGCTGGCTGCGGCGGACCCGGCACGTGTGGAGCGCTCGGGCTGGGAGTTCGGCACGAGCCGGAGTTGCGACGGGGAGCACATGGACCAGGAGGTCGCCTCGGATCAGGGCGTCGTCGTCAGCGAGATCATCGCTTGCGGCCGCGAGGCGCATGAGTGCGGCCGGGCTGACATGCTGACCACGATCGGCAGCGCGAACCGACTCGCCCAGCGCAGCGCTGCCTTTGACCTTGATCGTGTCGGCGCCCAGGATCAGCTTCGGCCGGTCGAGGTTCCCGTCATCGATGACCGCCAACCGCTTCGTCACCGCACCCTCCATGCATCCCGAGGTGGAGTGGATACGGGTGGACGCGCCTGTACAGCGTGGATCACATGAGGACGCGGCAGACGCAAACCCCCTGTCAGATCTTCCTGTCAAGATGACAGCTACTGGCAGGATTCGGGGTGCTACAGGGGTGGGGCGTAGAGGATTCGAACCTCTGGCCTCTTGCGTGTCGACCAGCGACGCGGGGTCCAGCACCGTCCAGCCCGGTCCACGGAACCGGCCCTGACCAGGCGCGATGTTCCACCCACGTCCAGCACCGTCCAGTCCGAACCGAACGAGTTGGCTGTCAACCGAGCTGTCAACAACTCGACTGCGACGGGCCCGCAACGGGTCCCGTGCGCCCACGCTCGCGTCCCGTCCGACGAGCATGCCGGCCTCGACCGCGAACGGGCGACCGATCAGTCCATGGTCCCGGCGCGCCAGAGCGCCGCCGCGATCTCGACCCGGTTGCGGGCGCCGAGCCTTTTCTGGATGCTCCCGAGGTGGGTCTTCACGGTTCCCAAGGAGATATGGAGCTCCTCGGAGATCTCCTGGTTGGTCCAGCCCTGCGCGACGAGCTGTGCCACCTCGAGCTCTCGAGAGCTCAGGGCAGAGACGACGTCGGGGCCATCGGCGCGCCGCCGGGCACGTCGAGCGAGGAGCCGCAGCGTCAGGCCCGGGCTGATGAGGGCATCGCCCGCCGCGGCGGCCCGAACGCCGGCGATCAGGAGCTCCGGCCCGGCGTCCTTGAGGAGGAAGCCGCTCGCGCCACCGTCGAGCGCCTGATCGACGTACGCGTCCTCCTCGAAGGTCGTGACCACGACCACTCTGCTCGTGCGGGCCAGCCGCGGCAGCGCGCTCAGCCCGTCCAGGCGGGGCATCCGGATATCGAGGAGCACGACGTCGGGCCGATGCCGCTCGGTCAAGGTGATCGCCTGAACCCCGTCGGCGGCCTGCGCGACGACCTGGATGTCGTCCGCGGCATCCAGGAGCATCGCGAAGCCACTGCGCACCATGTCCTGGTCATCGGCAACGAGCACGCGGATCATGCCGGCGCCTGCTCACGATCCACGTGGGACGGGGGCAGGGTGACGGTCACCGCCCACCCACCACCTTCGACGGGGCCGGCCGCGACGCTGGCGCCGATGACACTCGCCCGCTCGCGGAGACTGTCGAGCCCGGTGCCGGACCCGCCCCCGATCCCTCCCGACCCGCCCTGATCGACGATCGACAGGCAGGTCCGCCCCCCGACGTCGCTGCACAGTGCGACGTGGACGGGCGTTCTCGCCCCGGCGTGCCGGCGAACGTTGGTGAGGGCCTCGGTCGTGGCACGGGCGAGGAGGATCCAGCCGACCGGATCAGCGGCGGTGGCGTCGAGGCTGCCGTCGTCGAAGGTCACGGGCCCCGGGTGCGCGGCCACGGCCTCGGCGATCCCCGACGGGCCGGCACGTGCCGGTGCGAGGGGTGCGGCCTGACTGGTCTCCGGGTCACGGAGCGTCGCCACCATCGCCCGGATCTGCGCCAGGGCGCGGAGCCCGGCCTGCTCGATCCGGCCGAGGGCGTCCGCCTGGGGGCTGTCCGGCTGGATCCGGGCCGCGGCCTGCGACAGGACGACGATCCCCGTGACCTCGTGGGCGACGACATCGTGCAGTTCGGCAGCCAGGCGGCGTCGCTCGAGCTCGATCGCCTCGGCGCGCCGCTGCTCCGCCGTGAACCGCTGGGTGCGTGAGGACGCTCCGATCGCCGTCGCGGCGGCCAGGGCCGTGACCATGGCCATGGTGAGGATCGGTTCGCCGGGTGCAGCCGCGACGGGCGCGCCCGCCAGCAGCAGCGCCAGCAGGGCCGCGACGAATCGGCGTCCGTCACGGACGAGGACGGCTACCAGCACGACCCCGAGCCACGCCACGGTGATGCCCGCTCCCCCGGCAGCAACGGCGGTCACCAGACCGACGGCGATGCTGACGAGTGCCAGTGCCAGGTCCCTCGAGGTGAGCTCGCGGCCGCTGCCGAGCACGCCGATGAGCACCCACGCCACCACGCCGGCCCCGACGTAGCTGGCGATGACCGAGAGGGGGCCGGGCGCCGTGACGAGTTCGACCAGGGCGGTCAACGGCAACGGCACGAGCCACAGCCACGAAGGCCACTGGCGGCCGGGCTGTGCCGCAACGCCACCCGGTCCGGACCTCACCTCTCCCATGCAACGAGGGTAGTAGGGAGCCTGGACGACCAGCCGGTCACGATGCCAGATCAAGGCCGACGAGCACACCCTCATCGGTCGCGCGGACGACACCGAGGCTGAACCCGTCGAGCATCTCGAGCTGCACCGGGGCGGGTGGTGATCCGCCGTCGGCGGTGACCGTGACGAGGCCTGCCTCGATGTCAGCTCCGAAGCGTACGGGGCGCCCGGCGGCCACGGCGGTGTCGGTGAAGGACCCATCGCTCGCGAGGACCGGTTCCGTCGGGTGCGTGGCGTACGGAAGCCACAACAAGCTGGAGAGGGGGCCGCTGCGGCCATCGCGGAGGTTGCGCACGAGGAGGAGATGACGGACGGCGCCGGGTGGTGGGGCGAGCTCCACGTAGGCGAGCTGCATCTCCTGGTTCCGCCGCGACAGGAGGTAGGGACGACCGCGGACGTTCGTTGACAGCACCGTCTGCCCGGGGAAGCGCTCCTCGACGAAGGACCGCACCTCATCGTCCAGGGACGCATGGGCGCGGGCTTCCCCGAACGCCAGGGCGCCACCCGCGCTGCCGAGGAGGACGAGGGGGATGACGACGACCGACAGCAGGATCTTGTGCATCACGGGGTCCCTTCGGTGGACGACGGAGCGCTCTCGGCCTGGAGTCGGGTTGCGGTGGCCCTCAGCGCCAGGAAGGCGGCACCGACCCCGACGAACAGCGTGGCGACGAGCCGGACGGCTCCGACGGCAGGTGCGGGTCCGGCGGCAAGCACGACCGGCGCGGTGACCACGACGCCGGCAGCGGCAGCGGCCACGGTGCAGACCACCAGGGGGCCGAGCTGCTCACGAGAGCGGGCCCCCAGCAGGACCTCCACGGGGGTACCCGCAGCCCGCAGCCGCCGGTAGGTCTCCCGTCGCTCGCTCGTGGCGGTGACGGCGGTGGCCGCCAGCGTTGCGATCGCGAGCACGAACGTCGTGACCAGCACGACCATGGAGCCCAGCTGCGCGTCGAGCGGGAAGCGGGCGTGCACGTCTCGGATGTCGATCCCGGAGGCCATGGGGGCACCCGGAGCTGCTGCCTGTACCGCTGCACGCAGGCCGTGACCGTCGCCGGCGATCCGCAGCGTCGTGGCCGGTCGGTCGCCGAGGGACAGCAACGAGACGGCCCCCGCCGGCCGTGGGTCGACGACGATCGACAGCTCAGGTGCCGTCGAGGGCCGTGTCCGGTGCAGCTCATCGACGACCGCCGAGGCCGACGAGGTCGGCACGAGCACGTCGAGGGTGTCGGGCTGCCCGAAGACGACTGACGTGGTGTCGAACACCCCGAACGCCAGGAGCCCGGCGATGAAGCCGGCCAGCGCGACACCGGAGATGGGACGCCAGCCAGCGCGGGGATCCTCGGCGAGTCGCCGACCGGCGATGAGCGAGGCCGCAGACGGGCCGACGAGGAGGAGACGCCCGACGGCGGCGACGGCGATGGGCCCCAGGACGGAGACCGTGCCGAACGCGAGCAGCAGCGCGGTGAGGAGTAGGAAGAGCGAGGGATCCGGCTGCTGGTTCGCGACCACAAGGCCGAGGATGGCGATCCCGGTCAGCCCCAGGCGCCACAGGACAGGCAGGGTCGTCGGCAGGGCGTCCGCCGTGGCGAGCGGCTCCTGGACGGCCCGCGAGGTGAGCGTGAGCAGCCGGAGCAGGAGGGCGCCGACCACGCCGGTGGCGATCAGGACCGTCGAGGGCAGCGGCACGATCAGGTCCGTGACCACGAACCGGCTACCGGCCAGTGGGATCCGAGCCACAGCAGGCAGCAGGATCCAGTGCAGCACGACGCCAGCGGCGACGCCGATCCCACCGATGGCCAGCGCCTCCAACACTCGCAGGCGGGTCAGGACACCACGCGGGGTCCCCGCAAGCCGCAGCCGAGCGATCCGACCGGCCCTGGACCTGGCTCCCAGCCCGGCCGCGGCCGCCACCAGACCCGTGGCAGGCACGACGAGCAGCGCCCCCGCGACCAGCACGGCGCTGCGGTAGTTGCTGGCGACGTCCCGGTCCGCGATCCCCACGAAGGAGTCGATCTCCACCGGCCCGACGAAGCGGGTGAGGCCGGTGATGTCCCGGACAGGCGGCGCGGTCATGGGGCTGTCCCCCGGACGATGCCCGACGACGGCGAGCAGGTCGTCGGGACCGCGCAGGGCCTCTGGGCCGATCAGGATCGCAGCCGCGGGGTCGGAGCCGAGACCGAGCACATCAGCTCGTCCGCGCAAGGCCTCGGCCAACGCGGGCGAGAGGGCGAGTTCTCCGGGACGCGGGAATCGGTCCAGACCGGGAGGCGTCGGGAGTTCGACAGCGTTCGCCACTGTTGCAGGAGCCAGACGGACGATCGTGACCGGTCGGTGGTCGAGGAACTGCGTGCTCGTCACCTGCACGGCGATCGGCACGCCGGCTCGCGGCTCGAGCCAGGCTTCCCGCTCCGCTCGGACCTCGATGCCGGCCAACGCCGACGCGACGAGGAGCAGCACGGTGGTCGCGACGCCGACCGCACCAGCTGCGAGACCCAGGGTGCACCGATGGCCCGGCAACCGCCGGAAGAGGTCCGCGGCGATCCGCAACGAGACGCTCATGCGGCATGCCCCGAACCACTGCTGCCCTGGTCGGTGGCAGCGGGGAGGAGACGACCGTCGAGGATGTGGAACGTCCGATCGCAGCGTCGCGCGATGCTCGGGTCATGGGTGACGAGGATGAGCGCGGCACCGGCGGCCCGGCAGACCTCGGTCATCACGCTCATCACCTCATGCGCGGTCACGTGGTCCAGCGACCCGGTCGGCTCGTCCGCGAAGCAGACCCGAGGA
>SLQK01000051.1 GCA_007131525.1 Nitriliruptoraceae bacterium
CAGCGGGCTGGTCGCGATCGTGTCCGTGAAGGTCGGTGACCCGCAGTTCGAGGGTCAGACCAAGACCAAGCTCGGCAACACCGAGGTGAAGACCTTCGTCCAGACCACCACCTACGCGCGGTTGGCCGAGTGGCTCGAGGAGCATCCGGGCGAGGGCAAGCTCATCGTGCAGAAGGCCGAGGGAGAGGCCCAGGCCAGGATCGCGGCGCGCAAGGCCCGCGACCTCACCCGACGCAAGTCCCTGCTCGAGTCCACCTCGCTGCCGGGCAAGCTCGCCGACTGCCAGTCACGCGACCCGGCCGAGTCGGAGCTGTACATCGTCGAGGGTGACTCCGCCGGCGGCTCGGCGAAGATGGCCCGTGATCGGGCCACCCAGGCGATCCTGCCGATCCGCGGCAAGATCATCAACGTGGAGAAGGCGCGGCTGCCGAAGATCCTGTCCAACACCGAGGTCCAGGCCCTGATCACCGCGATGGGGACCGGGTTCGCCGACGACTTCGATGTCACCAAGGCCCGCTACCACAAGCTGATCCTGATGGCGGACGCCGACGTGGACGGTGCCCACATCCGCACGTTGCTGCTGACCTTCCTGTTCCGGCACATGAAGCCGCTGATCGAGGCGGGCTACGTCTACCTCGCGCAGCCCCCGCTGTACCTGGTGTTCCACCCCAGCCGGAAGAAGGAGTTGCACTACGCCTTCTCCGACCAGGAGCGCGACGCCATCATCGCCCGCATCCGCGAGGACGTGGGACCGGACCGCAAGATCGAGGTCCAGCGCTTCAAGGGGCTCGGCGAGATGGATCCCGATCAGCTGTGGGAGACCACCATGGACCCCGAGCGGCGGACGTTGAAGCTCGTGACCATGGACGACGCCGCGGCGGCCGACGAGATGTTCTCGATCCTGATGGGCGATGACGTGGCCTCCCGCCGCGACTTCATCCAGGCCAACGCCAAGTACGCCACGTTGGACGTGTGACGTGGTCACGCCTCGATCGGCTGGACGGCTGCCGCCGCGCACGGGGCTGGCGCTGGGGCTGGTGCTCGGGATGGGCATCGGCATCCTCGTCGGCCGGCTGCTCGAGCTGCGCGCCCTCGGCCTGGTGCTGGGGCTGGCGCTGGGTGTCGTCCTCGGGCTGAGGTTGGACAACGACCGCGCGGCCGAGGATGGGGCCGACGGATCGGACCCGACCGATGGTGCGGGTCCGGATGCGCCCGATGAGCACGGCGCGATCGCGCGGGCCCTGCTCTGGCTGTTGGCCGGCCTGGTCCTGCTGGTCCTGCTGGCCGTGGTGACCGCACCTGAGCTGCTCGCCGCACCCGGCACGATCACCACCGTCCTGCTCGTGGTGTTGGCCGCCGGCCTGCCGGGTGCCGTGCTGCTGCTGGCCGTCGTCGGTCGTCGGCGACGCATCGATCGCGAGGAACGCGGGGAGGACCATCCATGAGCCGCACCTACGGGGCCGCCCTGGTCGCTGCCGTGGTCGTCGGGGGCTCGCTGATCGGGCTCGGCCTCTACCTCGGCTTCTCCGCCGCGCCCACAGTCTGGTTCGGCCTCGTCTGCGGCCTGCTGGCGGGGCTCCTGCTGGTCGCTGCGAGCCGTCGGGCGGACACCTTCCACCCCACCGATCCCAACGCCCACCTCGCCGACCACTCCGAGACCGGCGAGATCTCCGACACCGGTGACCACCTCGATGCCGGGCCCGCCGTCCAGCCGCCTGCGGCTGACGATGACCCCGACGATCCCCCCGCTGGAGCTGCCCGTGGTTGACGACACGACCCCCGACGATCCCACCGCACCGAGCGAGTCCGGCACACCGGTCCGGGGAGGAACCCGCGAGGCGACCCCGAGCGACCCGGTGGTCCGGGCGGAGGATGGCACCCCGGTGGATGAGACCGGCGGCGTCCTGGCTGCCCGGGTCGAACCGGTGGTGATCGAGGACGAGATGCGCACGTCCTACCTCGACTACGCCATGAGCGTGATCGTGGGGCGTGCCCTGCCGGACGTGCGTGACGGACTGAAGCCCGTGCACCGCAGGATCCTGTACTCGATGGACGAGACGGGGCTGCGTCCCGACCGTCCCTACCGCAAGTGCGCCTCCGCCGTCGGCGACGTGATGAAGAAGTACCACCCCCACGGCGACTCGGCGATCTACGACGCGCTGGTGCGGATGGGCCAGGACTTCTCCATCCGGTACGAGCTGATCGACGGGCACGGCAACTTCGGCTCGGTGGACGGCGACCCCGCGGCGGCGATGCGCTACACCGAAGCGCGGCTGTCGCGGCTGTCGATGGAGCTGCTCCGCGACATCGACGAGGAGACCGTCGACTACGTCCCCAACTACGACGGCTACGAGGAGGAGCCCGTCGTCCTGCCGGCCCGGTTCCCCAACCTGCTGGCCAACGGGGCCACCGGCATCGCGGTCGGGATGGCCACCAACATCCCACCCCACAACCTCGGTGAACTGATCGACGCGACGATCGCCCTCATCGAGGACCCCTCGCTGACCGCCGTCGACCTGATGCGCCACATCCCGGGCCCGGACTTCCCCACCGGCGGGCTGATCCTGGGCAACGCCGGTGCCTACGAGGCCTACACCACGGGTCGCGGGTCCATCAAGGTCCGGGCGGTGTGCACGATCGAGGAGCCGGAGCGCGGCCGCGACCGGGAGCGGATCGTCGTCACCGAGATCCCGTACATGGTCAACAAGGCGAACCTGCTCAAGAAGATCGCCGAGCTCGTCAACGCCAAGGTGCTGACCGGCATCGCGGACCTCCGCGACGAGTCCTCCCGTGAGGGCATGCGCGTCGTGATCGACCTCAAGCGTGACGCCAACGCCCAGGTCGTGCTCAACCAGCTGTACAAGCACACCCAGCTCCAGGACACCTTCGGGGTGAACCTGCTCGCGTTGGTCGACGGGGTGCCGCGGACGCTGACCCTGGACCAGGCGCTGCGGCACTACGTCGCCCACCAGGTCGACGTCATCACCCGGCGGACCAGGTACCGGCTCCGCAAGGCCGAGGAGCGCGCCCACGTCCTCGAGGGCCTGCTGATCGCCCTCGACCACATCGACGAGATCATCGCCCTGATCCGTGCCAGCGCCTCGGCCGACACCGCCAAGACCGAGCTGATGACCCGGTTCGCGCTGTCGGAGATCCAGGCGCAGGCGATCCTCGATATGCAGCTCAGACGGCTGGCCCAGCTCGAGCGGCAGCGCATCCAGGACGAGTACGACGAGCTCCAGGCGCTGATCGCCGATCTGCGCGACATCCTGGGCGACCCTGCCCGTGTGCGCGCGATCATCATCGACGAACTCCGCGAGATCCGGACCCGCTACGCCGACGAGCGTCGCAGCCGCATCGTTCCCGACGACGGGGCGATGACCGTGGAGGACCTGATCCCGGTCGGCGACGTGGTCGTGACCCTCACCCGGGCGGGCTACGTCAAGCGGACACCGGTGGATGCCTTCCGGACCCAGAAGCGCGGGGGCCGTGGGGTGCGGGGCACGGACATGAAGGAGGACGACATCGTCGCCTCCCTGCTGACCTGCTCCACCCACGACCACCTGCTGGTGTTCACCAACCGCGGTCGTGTCTACCGGATCAAGGCCTACCAGGTCCCGGAGAAGTCCCGCGCCGCCAAGGGCGTCTACGTCGCGAACGTCCCCGGGCTCGCCCTGGAACAGGGCGAGACGGTGGCGGCGATCATGGCGCTGGCCGAGTTCCGCGACGACCGGTTCCTGTTCTTCGCGACCCGCAAGGGCACCGTCAAGCGCACCCGGCTCGATGACTTCGACTCACCTCGCTCGGTGTTGATCGCCATCAACCTCCACCCCGAGGACGAGCTGATCAGCGTCGCGGTGACCGACGGCTCCCAGGACATCGTCATGGTGTCGCGCAGCGGCAAGGCGATCCGCTTCGCGGAGTCCGATGCCCGCGCCATGGGCCGGACCGCGGCCGGGGTCCGAGGGATGCGGATCGACGAGGGCGATGCGGTCCTGGCGATGGCGCCCGTGCCCTCCGAGGGGGATGGCGGTGCCTACCTCCTCGTGGTCACCGAGCAGGGCTACGGCAAGCGCACCCCGATCGACGGTGCCGGCGAGCACGGCTACCCCCGCCAGAAGCGTGGTGGGCAGGGTGTCAAGACCATCACCGTGACCGACACGCGCGGCGGGCTGGCCGGCGCGCTCGTCGTCCCCCTGGAGGCGGAGATCCTGCTGGTCAGCGACAACGGGACCCTGATCCGGATGGCGTTGGTCGATGTGCGTCCGATGGGTCGCTCGGCCCAGGGGGTGTCGTTGATGCGCCCCGGTGACGGCGCATCGGTCGTTGGTCTCGCCCTGGTGATGGAGGACGAGGAGGACGCCCAGGCCGCCGCGCCGCCGGCCGCCGTGGGTGACGCCGCGGCGCCGGCCGCCGGTAGCGACCCCGTGCCCCCGGCGGCTGATCCGGACAGCGACACCGCGCCGCCTGCGGCTGATCCGGACCGCGAGACCGACGAGTGAGCTCGATGCGGAGCCTGTTGCTCCTGACCGGCCTCCTGGCCCTGCTCCTCGGCTGCGGCCCAGGTGAGGGCGATGTCTTCTCCCTCGAGGTGGGCCAGTGCCTCGAGGACCCAGGTGACCGGGCAGGCATCGACCAGGTCGAGGTGGTCCCCTGCGACGCGCCCCACGACTTCGAGGTGTTCGCGCTGGTGGACCTGCCCGATGGCCCCTACCCCGGCGAGGACCAGGTGGTCGAGCGGGCCCGGGATGCCTGCACGGGCCGGTTCGCTGCCTACGTCGGCGTCGAGGAGGCGACCTCGGCACTGGCATCGGCCTTCCTCGTCCCCGATGAGGACGGCTGGGAGGACGGAGACCGCCAGGTCGTCTGTCTGCTCTACGAGCCCGACCAGCGTCTCGACAGCTCGATGCGCGGTGCGCAGCGATGACCAGCGTGGGTCGTGGCACGCACGGGTGGCCCGGCGGCCGGGGGCAGGGTCCCAGCTGCCACGGTCGGTCGGGGTAGCCTGCAGCCGTCCCGGGAGGAAGACGTGGCACGACGTCGGATGACCATCAAGCGCCTGGACCCGTGGTCGGTGCTGAAGTTCGGCGCGTTCGCCAGCGTCGTGCTCTACGCGGTGTTCCTGCTGGTGGCAGGGGTGGTGTGGTTCATCATCGACCGGTTGCAGCTGGTCGACCAGGCCTGCGACATCGCCCTGGACGTCGGATTCACCTCCTGCGGGGTGAACGCGGGCAACCTGTTCCAGGTCCTCGCCCTCCTCGGAGCCATGTGGGTCATCGTCCAGACCGCGATCTTCGTGTTCCTCTCCTTCCTCCACAACCTCATCGCGGATCTGACGGGAGGGCTGGTCATCGGGGTCGTCGACGATGTCGGTGAGGCTGCCCCAGCGGCACGCACCGCCGCCCCGATCACCTCCAGCTCACCACCCACGGGGCGGACCGGCGGTGCGCCGTCCTCGGGCCCGCAGAGCGGCGACGCCGCGGGGCGCGACTCGGTCGCCGGGCCGTCGTCGGACCCGGAGCCCGACAGCGGTCCGGCCCCGCGGATCGGGCAGCCCGACCGGCAGATCGGCTCGGCTGCGTCCCGGGCCCCATCCGGGACCCAGGTCCGGCCCGGTCCGGCGACCGGCGAGGAGTCGCTGTTCCCCGAGTAGCGGTCAGCGGGGAGCGGTCAACGGTAGGCAGCCCGCGGTTCGCCTGTCAGGGCCGGCGTCGCTACGCTGCGCCGCTGCACCACACGGGCCAATAGCTCAGCTTGGTTAGAGCGCACCCCTGATAAGGGTGAGGTCGGAGGTTCAAGTCCTCCTTGGCCCAC
>SLQK01000008.1 GCA_007131525.1 Nitriliruptoraceae bacterium
CGACAGGTTGACGAACCCCACCACCCGGGTGAAGTCCTCGGTCAGGAAGGGCAGGACCTCCCAGCCCGGCGCGACGTTCACGAGCCAGACCAGGACCAGGTTGATCGCCACCGCCAGCAGGTAGCCGGCCCGTCGGGCGCGGCGTGACGGACGCCGCGGGGAACCGACGGGTGGCGGGAACGCGGTGCTGCCCATCGGGGACCTCCCACGGCGGTGGACCCTGCAGTGTGCACCTCCGGCAGCACGTCGGTCGAGTCCCCCCCACCGGGGCGGACGCGCGCACGATGACCGCGGCGCGACGACAGCGGGCGCGGGCGGGCGCCTCGAGGCTGGTCCGCGAGCCGGTCCGCGCGGGCCCGTACGTCCGAACCTAAATCGAGGTCTTGAGCAGTTCTCCCTTCCACCATCGGAGCTCCCATGCACATCCTCGGACTCTGCGGCAGCCTGCGCACCGGTTCCCTCAACCGGCGGTTGCTCGAGGTCGCACGAGGTCACCTGCCGGACGGTGCCACCCTCGACATCTCGGATCACGCGGCCGCCCTACCGCTGTTCGACGAGGACCTCGAGGTGGAGCCGCTGCCCGACGCCGTCCAGCGGTTCCACGCCGCGATCCGTGAGTCGGACGCGATCCTCGTCGCCAGCCCGGAGTACAACGGGTCGCTGACGGGACCGCTCAAGAACGCTCTGGACTGGGCGTCCCGCCCCGGCGGCGACGCGGTGCTGAGCGGCAAGCCGCTCGCGGTCGTGGGCGCCAGTCCCAGCCGCTTCGGAGCCGCCTGGGCCCAGGCCGAGACCCGGCGCATCGCCGACCGCATCGGCGCTCGGGTGGTGCCACTCGAGCTCCCCGTTGCCAAGGCGGACGAGGCCCTCACCGCCGCCGGTGAACTTCGGGATCCTGAGCTGGTTGGTCGCCTGCAGCGCATGATGACCGCACTGGTCGATCTCACGCAGGGACGGACCGACCTCGACCGCCTCGCGGCGGAGGGCGACGCAGCCCCGGTCGCAGCGACACCACCGAGCGCCGCAGCCTGACGGAGCGCGCGGGCTCCGCGCTGCGGTGCCCGCGCCATCCTCGGGGGCCGATCAGCCGAGGTCGACCAACTCGACCGTCAGTGTGTACGGGTGCTCGCGGCTCGGACGTCGCGACCAGCCACCGTCGAAGGTGTCGGCCTCGACCTCGTAGCGTCCGTCCTCGGGCAGCAGCACGACCAACCGGGCATCGAGGCCCCCTGCCCCGTCGTCGTCCTGGCCCACCAACGCGCCGGTCGGGCCGTAGAGCCTGACGAAAGGATCGAGCGCCTCGGGGCGTTCGGAGGTCATGGTGATGATGGCGAGCTGGCCGGCCCGCCCCTCGAAGGTGTGGATCGGCAGCTCACCATCTATCGGGTACGGCTCGGAGACATCGACGACGCGCTCCGTTCCGTCAGTGAGCGCGTGGAGCTGGGCCGTCAGGGCGGTGGGGGCCGCGTTCGGTCCGTACCTCCCTTCCCCGTGCACGGTCAGTTCGTAGGAGCCGTCCCGGTCGAGGATGAACCAGGCGTGGTCGCGCGGGACGTGGCCGTACCACCCGGCATCGGGGAACGATCCGATGTCCGCGAAGCCCACGAAGCGCCCGCGGTCATCGACCAGCTCGAGGTAGACGAAGCCGTCGCCGCCTGACGGGTCGAGGACGACCTCCAGGAGGTGACCGGGTTCCGCCACGAACGCGTACCGCGCAGCGCCATCGATGGACAGCTGTTCCACTGCGTCGGTGGCGAACAGCGCCACCGGGTCGCCCAGCTCGAACCACTCCGGCTCGAGGAACTCCTCCTCCCAGCCGCGGAGGCCGGCAGTGAGCTCCTCGTTGGTCGTGACCAGCTCGGCGTTGTCGGCAGCGAGACGCTCGTTCTCCGCACGCAGCTCGGCTCGATCGGCGGCGGTCAGCAGCAGGATCACACCGAGGACCACGACGGCCACGCCCAGCAGGATGACCGCGACGGTGAGCAGTAGGGAGCGGGTGGCCGCCGCAGCTGCCTGCGGCACTGCGCGGTCAGCCGCGATCGGCGGGTGGTCGGGGTCGTGAGAGCGATCGGTGGGTGGCGTCGGAAGCTGGATGCCCGTCATCACCAGATCCTCCTGGGCCCCACAGCACGGTGTGGAGCCTGACGCCATCGTGACCCGGCCGGTTCACCACCGCTATCGGGGGATACCCCCAACGGCACCTGGGGTCGTCAGGTGGCGGGCTTGCCGGGGCGGCTCGCCGGTGAGCGACGTTCGCATCGGACCGGTCCCAGCGCGGCCTGGGGGGCTTCCCCCATTCAGGCGGAGCGGACGCGGGGGCACCATCGAGGTAGTCGCCCGCCGTCGGGGTAGGCCCTGATCGGAGGCCCGACGATGACCGGTGTCCAGATCCTTCAGCCGCTGAGTGACGTACCTCCCGCCTCCTCCAGCCTGCTCGCCACTCCGCAAGCCTCGCGCCGCCGTGGCTCGGACCCCGACCGAGGGGCGGCTCGTTCGTTCGGGCCCCGGCGACGCACCCGGCGGCTCCTGCGGTGGTGGGGCGTGCTCGTCCTGGTGCTGGCGGTCGGGACCGGGGGGTGCGGTGGACCAGCGGCACCGACGGCGGCGCTCCGTGAGGCGGGGACACCGCTGTCGACCGGGGCTCGGCCGACCGGCCTCGCCGTCCACGAGGACCTCCTGGTCGTCGTGCACGACGACGGGTCGATCGTCCAGATCACCGCCGACGGCGACGTTGACCTGCTGACCGAGCGCTCCGACCGACTCTCCGCCCCGCTGGTCGCGTTCGGGGCCGTGTGGGTCGTGCAGACCGGTGCAGGTGGCGACACCGAGCCAGAGGCGATCGATGGCACCGTCGAGTACCGCCTCGACGCGGTCGTGAGGATCGACCCGCTCGACGGCACCGCGGTGGCCACCATCGGTGACCTCGGTGACCAACTGCTGCTGGTCGCGACGGACGATGCCGTGTGGGTCGTCGGCGAACGGTCCGGTGACCGTGGCTGGGTGTGGCGGATCGACCCGGTCACCAACCGCGCCACCGCGGTGCAGGAAGGCGACGGCGTCCGAGGAGACAGCTCCGTCACGACCAGCGTGCTGGTTGTGGCCGGCGGCCGGCTCTGGCTGGCCGGCAACTGTGAAGCGATGCCCTGCCCGGCTGGTGCGGCACGTGTCCGGATCCTCGAGCCTGCAACGGGCGAGCTGACCACGCTGGATGTCGAGTTGCCCGACGAGCTCATGGTGTCCGCCGCGGCGGTGGTCAACGGTGGGGTCTGGTTCGCCGGCTTCCCGCTGAGCGAGTCGTTCGGTGCCGACGGCTCGGGCCGCCTCGTCGCGGTCGAACCGACCGGCGAGGTGTCGGGCCAGGTCGAGGTGGGTCGCTTCCCGACGGGACTCACGTTCGCTGACGACGGGCTGTGGCTGTCCGACTGCCTCGACGGCACGATCACACGGATCGACGTAGCCGACGGCACGACCCTGCAGGGCCCGCTCGCTGTGGGAACCGCCTACCCACCTGATGAGCCCTTCGACTGGTACCGCGAGGACTTCTCCTGCCCGGGCGCGATGGCGGAGGTCGGCGACACGGTCTGGGTTGCCCTCCAACTGGATGGTGCTGTCGTCCCTGTTCGGTGACCACGGGGCCGCGACATCCCGGCTGCGGCCGCGGCCACCGGCCTCGTCCCCGCCGCATCAGGCGAGGTCGCAGCGTGCTCAGACGTCGTGGCGAGCGCCGCCTGCCGCACCCCGTTCGTCCGTGGCCATGCGGTGCTCCACCGGGCTGTCCCACACGTTCGTTGGCACGCCGTCGTCACGCCGCTGTCACGGGACCGGGTGCCGCCACACGGGCCGAACGAGGGTGGCGAGGACGACGCCGGGGGCGGCTCGCCGCTGGGCCGTCGCGCGGCCGTCGGGCTCCACGGGCTGGGCCGGTGCAGCGTCAGGTCCGGCGTGGGCGATCGTGCGCGCGAGCTGGTGCAGCCTCACTCACCGGTCGGGTGGCTGCGCTGCGCCGCGGCGTCCCGCCGACGGCGCTTGCTGCTCGCCGGCTGCTCCTGCCGGTGCGCCTGCTTCGCGGCGCGCTTCTCCTTCAGCGTGTGCTGAGGCGCACGCTTGCGGTTGTGACCGACCCGGTCCCGGTTGCCCATGTGCCTGCCTCCCTCGGACCCGACCCCACGCTCGCACGCTGACCGACCGGGCACGAGGGCCGTTGGTCGCAACCTCGCATCGAAAGCCGCGGAGGCGGATGCGGACGCGGGGAGTGCAGCCGGCCACGCCTGGCCGGCAGACGACCCCGCGACGTCCACGCCCGCGCCGCGGGGTCCCCCCGCCGGCGTCACTGGCTCGTGTGCGGCTCTCCGAGCTCCTCGAGGACCTCGTCCACGTGCTCGACGCCGGGACCGCGCCGCGCCGCCACGAGGATCCCGATGGCGCTGCCGATGGCCAGCAGGGCGGTCGGCACGAACGGGTCCAACGCCGGGAGCGCCTGGGCCAGCGCACCGATCAGCGGAGGGCCGACAGCCAGTCCGAGGCTGAAGGCCACGTTGAACAGCCCGAAGGCGCGGCCCCGGGTGGCGACGGTCGAGCTGGCGGAGGTCGCGGCGGTGACCGCAGGGAAGATCAGCCCGTACCCGGCGCCGAACAGCGCGCTGCCGATGACCGCGATCAGCAGCGTCGGCGCGACCGCCAGCAGCAGCAGCGCGACGCCGAGGGTGGTGAGCCCGAGCGCCAAGGGTCCGTCTGCCCCGCTGCGATCGACGCGGCCCGCGACCGGCGACAGCATGAGGCCCGCCGCGACGATCGCGTAGGCCGTGAACAGCCCACCCACCGCCGAGGCGGGAGCCCCGAGCGCCTCCGCCGTGCCGGGCAGGAAGCCGGCCAGCACGCCGACCGCCACCGTGAGGCTGATCGTGCCGAGCAGGGCACGTCGGATCGGTGCGAGCTGCAGCAAGGCGCGCATCGCCTGGGGACGAGCCGCCCGGGCCGGCGCGGAGGGTCGGCCGGCAGCGGGTGCGTCGTGGACACCGACGGCCGCCACCACCGCCCCGACGAGCAGCAGCGCCGCCACACCGAGGAAGACCTCGTCGGTCCCGGTGGCCTGCCGGACCGCGCCTGCGCTGGCCGGCGCGATCACCGCAGCGGAGCCGATGACCGCACCGAGCCGGCCGAAGGCTCGACCCTCTGCGCCGCGACGGGCCCGGTCACCCGCGGCGGCGAAGACCGCGGGAACCAGGATGCCGCCGGCGACGCCGTGCAGCAGCCGCACCAGGATGAACACCCCGACGGTCGTGGCGGTGGCGTAGGTGGCGACGGTGATGGCCGCGGCGACGAGCCCGATGATCGTGATCCGACGGCGCCCGTAGCGGTCCACGAGGATGCCACCGACGATGTTGGCTGGGAGGTTGGCGGCGGAGTACGCGCCGACGGCGAGGCCGATGCCGGCTGCCCCCGCCCCGAGCGAGGTCACGTGGGGGGCGACGGTCGGCAGCAGCGCGAAGACATCGACGAAGGCGAGGAACAGGACGACGCCCGGGGCTCGGAGCGACGCGCGGGCCGGTGCAGCAGCGGTCACGGGACTGGTTCCTGGGAGGGGGACGGCGCGCAGCGAACGCCGCGAGGCGCGGTGCCGGTGACCTCCGTTCGCAGCGCGTGGGCCGCCGGCTCGTTCGCAGGGTACGGCGGCCGTTGGTACGGTCGGTGTCGAGGTCGGCGACGACCTCGACGACCGAGGTGACGGGCGTCCGCCGGTGACGTCCTCCGGTGAACCGGGTCAGGGCCGAGAGGCAGCAGCCCTAAGCCGTTCTCGGGCGGGTGCCGATCAC
>SLQK01000079.1 GCA_007131525.1 Nitriliruptoraceae bacterium
ATCGGCCCCGCGATCTCCTCGACGGTGCGTCGGAGGTCATCGTTCGACGGGCGTGTCACGTCGGACCTCCTCGGGTCGCGGCTCTGGCGGGGTGACGGATCGTGGTGGGTCCGGGCTGCTCGTGCGGACGGCCTCACACGTCAGCGGCCGGCCCATGGGGCCGGCCACCGCAGCGGTCGCTGTCTGCTGTCGAGCTCGTCGGTCGCGAGCGGTTCGCGTCGGCGGATCGGGTCGGCGGTGCGGTGGCGGTTGCTGCGGGGTGGCGGCGGCACGTCCGGCGCGCCGGCGCCGCCCCGAACACGACACAGCGGGCCGTCAGGCCCGCCGCGTGCTTCGCCCACCGACCGTACCACGGCGGGGCTCGACCTGCCACGTCGACACCCTGCTCAGGCGACGATCGGGGACCCCTCACCGCGCTCGGCGCGGATCTCCTCGGCCATCTCGGTCGCGAAGTGGACCAGCGCCTCGACGATGTCCTCCTCCCGCACGGTGGCGATCTTCTCACCCTTCTTGATGATGTCGCCCTTGCCGTTGCCGGCAGCCACGCCGAGGTCCGCTTCCCGCGCCTCGCCGGGGCCGTTGACCACGCAGCCCATCACCGCCACCCGCAGCGGGGCGTCGATGCCCTCCAACCCCTTCTGGACGTCCTCGGCCAGGGTCCATACATCGACCTGCGCCCGACCGCAGGAGGGACAGGAGACCACGTCCAACCCACGCTGCCGCAGGTGCAACGACTCGAGGATCGCGATGCCGGCCTTGACCTCCTCCACCGGATCAGCCGACAACGACACCCGGATCGTGTCGCCGATGCCCTCGGCGAGCAGTGCGCCGATGCCGACGGCGGACTTGATCGAGCCGGTCTTCAGCGGTCCGGCCTCGGTGACACCGAGGTGGAGGGGGTAGTCGGTGCGGGACGACAGCAGCCGGTAGGTCTGGATCATCACCCAAGGGTCGGAGTGCTTGACCGACACCTTGGTGTCGTGGAAGCCGACGTCCTCGAGCAGGCGGATCTCCCGCAGGGCGGACTCGACCATGGCCTCGGGCGTCGGCCCCCCGAACTCCTCGAGGATCGCGTCCTCGAGCGACCCGCCGTTGACGCCGATGCGGATGGCCACGCCGGCCTCGTCAGCCAACCGGCCCAGCAGGGCGACCTTGTCGTGCTTCTTGATGTTGCCCGGGTTGATCCGGACCCCGGCGCAGCCGGCCTCGATCGCCATCACGGCGTACTTCCACTGGAAGTGGATGTCGGCGATCACGGGGATGCGGGCGTGCTCGGCGATGTAGGCCAGCGCCTCGGCATCCTCGCGCCGCGGCACGGCGACCCGCACGATGTCGGCGCCGGCGGCCTGGGCCGCCGCGATGGCCTGCAGGGTCAGGTCGGCCTCGTGGGTCGGCGTGACCGTCATGGTCTGGACGCTGATGGGCGCGTCGCCCCCGACCTCGAGCGGGCCGAGGCGGATCTTGCGCGTCGGCTTGCGGGTCGGTGGTGGCAGGTCGACGTTGGCGACGGGCGCCGGCGCCGGCATGACCGGCAGGTGATCGGGGAAGGTGCTCACCAGGGCTCCTCGTGGTGGGGAGCGCGGCGGTCCGGTGGGGGTGTCCCGACCGGCCGTGGCCCGCGGTGGATGACGCGTCGAAGCACGACAGGTTCGTCGCCGAGGCTACCGCTGGCCGGCTCCGGCTCGTGGGAGCATCGCGGCCCAACGACCCCCGGCGGCCGCAGGCCGGGGCCGACCCGGCTCACAGCTGCAACGGGTCGCTGATGTCCAGCCAGATGGAGGTCACCACCACCAGCAGCAGCACCCCGATGACCGGGAGCGCCACCGCGGTGATCGCCCTCGGGTCGACGGTGAAGTCCTGCTCGCGCCCGCGCAGGCGCCGCGCCAGGTTCCCGACCTTCTCGATGCCGAGGACGGCGAGGTGGCCGCCGTCGAAGGGGGGCAGGGGGACCAGGTTGAAGATGAACAGGAAGACGTTCAGGTAGGCCAGCAGGAACACGAAGGTGTACAGCCCCGCGGCCCCGCCGTCGGCGGTCTGGCCGGCGATCGAGGCGATGCCGACCACGGAGACGACACCCTCCGGGTCACGCTCCTGGGCTCCGAAGCTCGTGGCCACCAGATCCGAGAGCCCTGCCGGACTGAAGATCGCTGCCAGACCCCGCACGCTGGCACCCAGGAGCGGGATGACCCCGCCCAAGGGATCGAGCTCGTCGCCGACCGCGGCGCGCCGTCCCGCCGGGCCCGGCGCCAGGCGCTCCTCCACCGGCGCCGGCGCGAAACCGGCCAACCCGACCACCTCGCCGGTTGCCGGGTCCTCCTCCGCCCGCGGGGTGAGCACGACCTCGAACCGGGCGCCGTCCCGCTCGATGGTCAGGGTCGTCGGCACGTCGGGTCGGGCACGGATCGCGTCCCGCAGCTCGGAGAAGTCGCCGGACGCACGGTCCTCGACGGCGAGCAACCGGTCCCCCACCTGCAGCTCCGCCTCCTCAGCCGGCGTGTCCTCGATCACCGCCGCGATCTCGGTGGTGACCTCGCCCGTCGGCAGCGGCAGCAGGGAGTACAGGCCGAACAGCAGCAGGAACGCGATGGCCAGGTGGGTCACGGGCCCCATGAAGATCGCCAGCGCCCGCTGCCAGGCGGGACGGTCGTGGTAGAAGCGGCCCTCGTCACCGCGTTCGAGCCGCCACGCCAGGTCACCCAGCCGCTCGCTGTCGCCCACCTCGGTGTGGACGATCTCCGTGAGCGAGCGCCGCAGCCCGTCCAGGGTCTCCATGTCGACCGCGGTCTCGCGGGTCCGTCGCAGGATGTGCTCACCGACCTCGGCAGAGGTCCCGCGCCGCTCCAGCTCCTCCGCGAGGTGGTCCAGGGCGCCGACCGTCAGCTCCGGGGTCCCATCGACGAAGGTCGTGACCACGGTCGGGTCCCGTTCGGCGCCCTCCCGCAGCGCCGTCGGCGTGAACACCGTGTCGACCAGGGGCGCGTCGGGCTCATCCAGCGGCGACATGCCGCGGATCGACACGAAACCCCCGAGCGGCAGGGCTTTGACGCCGTACTCGGTCTCACCGCGCCGGGTCGACCACAGCGTGGGACCGAAGCCGACGAAGTACCGGTCGGCCTTCATGCCCACCGACTTGGCGGTCAGGAGGTGCCCGAGCTCGTGGACCAGGATGGCCAGGACCAGGGCCGCGACGAAGGCCAGGATCGCGAGTCCGCTGGTCATGGTGCTGCCGATCGGTGGAGGAGCGAGGCGGCGTGGTCCCGGGCGAACCGGTCCGCGGCGTGCACGTCGTCGAGGTCTCGGGGGACACCGGGGGCGGCGGCGGTGAAGGCCTCCAGGGTCTCGGCCACGACGGCGGTGATGTCGAGGAAGCCGAGCTGTCCGGCCAGGAACGCCGCCACCGCCTCCTCGTTCGCGGCGTTGTACACCGCGGGATGAGCCCCGCCACGCCGGCCGGCCTCGAGCGCGAGGTCGACCGCCGGGAAGGTGGTGCGGTCCAGCGGTTCGAAGCTCAGCGTGCTGGCCGTGGTCCAGTCGCAGGCGACGAAGGCGTGGTCGAGGCGCTCCGGCCAGCCGAGGGCGAGCTGGATGGGCAGCCGCATGTCGGGCGGGGACAGCTGCGCGATGGTGGAGCCGTCGACGAACTCCACCATCGAGTGCACGATCGACTGGGGGTGGACGACCACGTCGAGCCGGTCCAGGCCGACGCCGAACAGCAGGTGGGCTTCGAGGAGCTCCAGCCCCTTGTTGACCAGCGTGGCGGAGTTGACGGTGATGACCGGACCCATGGACCAGGTCGGGTGGTCCAGGGCCTGCGCAGCGTCCACGTCGGTGAGCTCGTGCCGGCTGCGGCCCCGGAAGGGGCCCCCGCTCGCGGTCAGGACCAGGCGGGACACCTCGCTGTCCCGACCCGAGCGCAGGCACTGAGCCAGCGCGGAGTGCTCGGAGTCGACGGGCAGCAGGTGGCTGGCGCGGCCACCCGCCCGCTCGGCGGCGGCGACGACGAGCTCACCCCCGACGATCAGGCTCTCCTTGTTGGCCAGCGCCACCGGGGTGCCGGCCTCCAGCGCCGCCAGCGTCGGGGCCAGCCCGACCGCCCCGGTGATCCCGTTGAGGACGAGGTCGGCGTCACCGGCGGCCAGGGTGGCGGCCGCAGCAGGGCCGTCGATGACCTCGAGATCGGGGGCGTGGGCCCGGAGCCGGGCCGCGGCGTCGCGGTCCCCGACCGCCACGCGCCGGACGCCGAGGGTCGCGGCCTGGGCGGCGAGGGTGTCGACGTCCCGTCCGGCCGCGAGCCCGACCACCTCGAAGGCCTCGGGGTGAGCGGTCACCACCTCGATGGCCTGGGTCCCGATCGAGCCCGTCGCACCGAGCAGCACCACGCGGCGACGGCTCACGGTCCCGCCTCGGTCGGCACTGGCAGGGTGGGCAGGGGGGCGCCGGCGTCGATGCGCTCCGCCGCCCCGACCGCGGCCGGCAACCGCGTCCCCGCCCCGAGGGTGTAGGAGGCGAGCAGCTGCCCGCAGGCGGCGTCGGCGTCGCGGCCGCGCGTGTCGCGCAGGGTCACGGTGGCGCCCCGACGCTCCACGCCCGCGATGAAGGCGCGGGTGCGCTGTCGGGTCGGCTCCTTCCAGCGCACGCCCGGCGTCGGGTTCATCGGGATCACGTTGACGTGGGCCCGCAGGCGGCGGGCGATGGCGCCGAGACGGTCGGCCTGGACGGCATCGTCGTTGACCTCGCCGATCAGGCACCACTCGATGCTGACGCGACGGTTGGTGACCCGGCGGTACTCGACCATCGCCTCCTCCACCTCGGCGAGGGGGTGCTGGCGGTTGACGGGGACGAGATCGTCGCGGAGCTCGTCGGTGGCGGCGTGCAACGAGACCGCGAGGGTGACGGGCAGGCCGAGCTCCGCGAGCTTGCGGATGCCGGGCACCAGCCCGACGGTGGACACGGTGATGCTGCGCGCCGAGAGGTTGAAGCCGGCCGGGTCGTGGAGCCAGCGGACGGTCGCCAGGGTCGCCGGCAGGTTGGCCAGCGGCTCGCCCATCCCCATGAACACGACGTTGGTGACCCGCGACGGCGCACCGTCGGGAAGGTGCTGCTCACCGATCACGCCGCTGCGCAGGGCGGCGTCGGCGACCACCACCTGCCGCACCACCTCGCCGGCCGTGAGCTGCCGCCGGAAACCGGCCTGGCCCGTCGCGCAGAAGGGGCACCCCATGGCGCAGCCCGCCTGGGTCGAGATGCACACCGTGGCACGGTCCGGGTAGAGCATCAGGACCGTCTCGATCGCCTCCCCATCGGGGAAGCGCAGCAGCAGCTTGTGGGTGTGCCCCTCGTCAGCCACGGTGTGGGCGACCAGCTCCGGCCGCGCGGGAGCGAACCGCGCCGCGAGCCGCTCGCGCAGCGCGGCGGGCAGGTCGGTCATGTCGGCCGGGTCGTCGACGCCGCGGACCAGCCAGGCGTGGAGCTGGTCGGCCCGGTAGCCGGGTTCCCCGAGCTCGGACAGCAGCGCAGCGATCCCGGCGCGGTCGAGCGCGTAGGGATCGAGCACGTCGGGGTGGGCAGCGGCAGGCTCGGACACGGGGCCTCACGGACGGGTGCGGATGCCGTGGCGACCACGGCGCTCAGCCCGACAGGGTACGCGAGCCGCACGGGCGCCACCGCCCGGCCGACGGGCGCTCAGGAGAACAGTGCGAGGCCGTAGAACCCGACGGGCAGGGCGAACAGGATGCCGTCCACCCGGTCGAGCACGCCGCCGTGGCCGGGGAGCA
>SLQK01000126.1 GCA_007131525.1 Nitriliruptoraceae bacterium
CGGAGCCACCCGCGGCGGTGCCCTGCGAGCCCCCGCCAGCGTCCGCCTCGCCGCCGCGCTCGTAGGCCACCACCTCGTCGTGGACGTCGAGCAGGCGCATCTCCCCCGCCCGCAGGCTCGGGTGCGTGCGACGCAGTGCGATCAGCCGGCGGTGGAGGTGGAGGACGGACCGCTCGTCGGCACGCTGCGCCTCGACGCTGTGGGCGGCGGGGTCGGGCGGCCAGGGCAGCCACGGCTCCCCCGCCCAGCCGTGTCGGTCACCTGCGGCAGCGGTCCAGGGCAGCGGGGCGCGGCAGCCGTCACGGCCGCCAGGGTCCACGACCCGGTCGGGCGGCACCTCGGCGTCAGCCTGGCCGAGCTCGTCGCCCATGTACAGGAACGGCACGCCCCGCAGGGTGAACAGCAGGACCGCGGCGCTCCGCGCCCCCGCGTCGCCGCCGGCACGCGTCCTGATGCGCTCCCAGTCGTGGTTGGAGAGCACCCAGGTGGGTGGCACCCCGACCTCCTCGAAGGCGGACTGGACCGAGCGGATCGTCCCCCGCCAGGCGCCCGCCTCCCACGGGGCGTAGAGGAGCCCGAACTGGAAGGCGAGGTGGAGACGATCCGAGCCGACGTAGGTGGCGACCTGGGCCGGGTCGGGCAGGTTCACCTCGCCGACCATCGTCGTCCCCGGGACCGCGTCGAGGCAGTCCCGGATCGCCCGCAGGTGCGGGGCGACCGCGTCGGGTTCGTGGTGGTGGCCGGCGCGGGGGTGGCCGGCGTAGGGCGGCTCGTCGTCGCGCAGCGCCGGATCCTTGCCGATCATGTGGATCACGTCGGAACGGAACCCGGCGACCCCCCGCGCCATCCAGAACCGCAGCACGTCCAGCATCGCCTCCCGGGCCTGCGGGTTGCGCCAGTTCAGGTCGGGCTGCTCGGGGAGGAACTGGTGGAGGTAGTACTGCCCGGTGGCCTCCTCGAAGGTCCAGGCCGGGGCACCCTCACGGAAGTGGCGGATCCAGTTGTTCGGTGGTCCGCCGTCGGGTGCGGGGTCACGCCAGATGTACCAGTCGCGCTTGGGAGCCTCCCGGGAGCCGACCGCGTCCTGGAACCAGGGGTGCTGATCCGAGGTGTGGTTCGGGACGAAGTCGAGCCATACCTCCAACCCCCGCTCCCGGGCCGCGGCGATCAGGGCGTCGAGGTCAGCCAGCGACCCGAAGGTCGGGTCGACGTCGCAGTGGTCGCTGACGTCGTAGCCGAAGTCCTTCATCGGCGAGCGGTAGATCGGCGACAGCCACAGCGCGTCGACCCCCAGCCAGGCGAGGTGATCGAGGCCCTCGGTGATGCCGGCCAGATCCCCCACCCCGTCGCCGGAGGCGTCGCGGAACGACCGGGGGTAGATCTGGTAGACGACCCCGTCGAAGGGGCTCTGGCTGGCGCTGTCCAGGGGCCGGGCAGGTCCGTCGTCGGTCACCTCACAGGTCCTCCCGGTCCGGCCACGGACGCTGTCGGCGCTCGGCGGCGAGCTTGCGCTGCTCCCGGTACCACACCACCAGCGCCGTCACCCCGCAACTGATCGCCCCTCCGAAGGCAGCGGCCCCGGCGATCGCGAAGTTGGCGGTCCACCGCATGTCGAGGGTGAGGAGCGCAGCCAGGAGCAGGACACCGGCCAGCACGAACGACGTGAGGCCGGCGATCTTGAAGGGCTTGGCGATGGCCCCACCGGTGTAGCCGTTGCGGCCGACGAAGTAGACCGCGACGAGGGCCGGACCGAACAACAGCGCCATCAGCACGTCTGGCCTCCCGTCCGCCTGGTCGGCGAGGTGGCTGCCCACCCCGGACCTCAGACGGTACGGGCTGGGCCACGTGGCTGCAGGCCGCCGGGTCCTTCGGTCCTGTGCGGAGCGGCCTCGGCGTGGGATGCTCGGCCCGGCATCGGCTCCGAGGCCTCCGGACCCTCGGGACCCTCCGAGGTTCCTGGGCTCGGTGGCCCGCTGGGGCTTCCGGGCCTCGCGACGCTGCCGGCGCCGATGCCCGCACGGCCCGGTGGTCACCAGGACCCTGCCGCCGATCGCCTGACAGGAGGCCTGCGACGTGGACGCACCGAACCTGCTCATCGCCTACCAGAGCGTTGAGGGCCACACCCAGCAGATCGCCGAACGCATCGCCGAGCGGCTTCGCGACGGCGGTGCGGTGGTGACCCTGGCGACCGCCTCGCAGGCGCCCGCGCCGACCCGGTTCGACGGGGTGGTGGTGGGTGACCCGATCCACGCGGGCCAGCACACCCGTGAGCTCACGTCCTACCTCAAGACCCACGCCGCCACCCTCGAACGCATCCCCACCGCCCTGTTCCAGGTCAGCCTGACCTCCGCGGACCGGACCCCGGAGAAGCTGGCCGCCACCGGCGCCTACGTCGCGGCGCTCACGGAGGCGACGGGCTGCACCCCGGACCTGGTGGCACGCTTCGCCGGCGCACTGCGCTACACCCAGTATGGACGGCTGAAGCGGGCGTTCATGCGGCGGATCGCGGCGAGCTCGGGGCGGGCCACCGATACCTCCGTCGATCACGTCCTGACCGACTGGGACGAGGTGGACGGCTTCGCTGACGACGTGCTGCTGCTGGTCCGTTCCGCGCACCGCGCCTGAGCTGCCGGGGCACGGGCCGTGGCAGCCGGTGCGGCAGCCGGTGCGGCAGGGGCTGCAGGGGCGTGGGCGGCTACCCCGACCACGTGAACAGCTCGAACCGTCGAGACGGACGGGCACGGAGCACCTCGGCGACCAGCTGTGGGGCGCGGTTCTCGCGACGCACCCAGGACCCCTCCAGGGTCTGGTACCCACCGGCCAGCAGGCGGTCCCGGAGGACCTGGCCCATCGACAGGGCGATGCCCGTGCGACGCCAGGCGGCGCGCACCCCGATCGACAGCAACCGGGCGCGGTCGGGGCGGGTTCCCGGCCCTCGCACCTGCCACGCATCGGGCAGGCAGATCAGCACCCCGACGAGCTCGTCACGCCGGTCCTCCGCCAGCAGCACGAGCGCCGGGTCGATCATCGGCAGCAGTCGGGCGGTCAGGCGCTCGGTGCCGCCCGCGTCCCGCGCGAGGTGGCCGATCCCGGGGGTGAAGACCTCGGCCTGGAAGGCGTGCAACCGGGCCACCTCGTCGGCCATCCGCTCGGGGTCCGCGCCCCGCACCGTGATCCCGCGCGTCGCCAGCCGCGGGAAGGTGGGCACGGCATCGCGGGTGAAGCGGTAGCTGAGCAGCTCGGTGGCGGGCGTGGCGCCCGAGCGCAGGAGCAGCTCGCGGTAGTGGGGCGGGTTGTGGGCGGTGAACACCACCTGGGGCTGCTCGAAGCCCTCGACCAGCAACCCGGCCACCAGCCCGTCGGTGCGGGGGCCGACGAGACGGCCGGCGCCCCGCCGACCGAGCCAGCGTCGCACCGCCTCGAGGACCGCCAGGGCACCGTCCTCGCCCGTCGCGCCGGGGACGCACTCGAACAGCCCGATCCAGCCCTCGGGACGGCCATCGCCGTCCCGGGCCGACGGCTCGAGGATGCCGGCTGCACGGGCGACGGGCTGGCCGTCGGACAGCGCGACCACGGCGTGCAGCCCGATCCGTCCGGCGACGGCGTCGGCGAAACGCTCGGGGACCAGGGCGTCGGAGGCAGGCGCCCAGGACGGGTCGTCGGCGTAGACCAGGGACGGCAGGGCCCGGAAGGTGGCGAAGGCTGGGTCCTCCACGCTGTGGACCGTGCGGACGACGAGATCCTCGGTCATCGCAGGCTCCGGTTGAGGACGCGTACCAGCTTGTGGGAGGTCGCGTCGGGCTGTGGCGGGGTGCCGGTGAACCGCAGGGCTGGGACCTGCCCACCGGCGCGGGACGCCCAGGAGGCGAGGTTGCGCCGGATCGCGGCCTCGATGGCGGCCTCATCCGCCCCCGCGGCGAGACGGAGCCGGACCTCGATGTCGTCGGGTCCCCACTGGATCACCTGGTACTCGTGGACGTCATCGGAGGCCTGGTTCACCGAGCGACGGACGTAGTCGGGCATCAGGGGGACCACTCCCCCATCCGGGGCGCGGAGGTGGAGGATGGAGTCGGCGCGCCCGTGGACGCGCCGGATCCGGCGGAACACCGACCCGCAGCCACACGGACCCGGCGCCAGCTCGATCAGGTCGTGCAGCTGGTAGCGGACGAAGGGCTGGGTGCGCCGGTAGAGGTCGGTCACCACCGCCTGACGGGCCGCTCCGAGCTGGTCACCGGCCTCGACCAGTTCGAGCAGCGTCACGTCCTCGTTGAGGTGGAGCGATCCCGCCTGGCAGGTGAAGGCGAGCATGCCCTCCGCCCCCTGGTACAGCTCCACGACCGGCGCGCGGAACGCCGCCGCGAGCCGGGTGCGGGCGGGATCGTCGAGCTCCTCGGCGTAGGAGACCACCGCCGCGATGGGCGAGGTCAGACGATCGTGGTGCTCGGCGAGGGTGGTGAGCACCGACGGTGGGCCGGCCAGCACGTTCAACCGCCGGTCGTTGACCAGGCGCACCAGCTCGTCGACCCCAACGAAGTAGTCGACGTAGACGAGCTCGACGCCGAGGGTGGTGACGGCGGTGAACGCCGGGTTGTTGGTCCTGAGCGCGAACAGGACGCGCGGCTGCGCGAGATCGTGGGGGATCCCGCTGCGAGCCCACAGCAGCGCCGCGTACCGGGCCCGCTCCCGGGGTGAGAGCACCGTCAGCACCTTGTTCCCGGAGGTCCCGCTGGACAGCCCGACCGCGTACCGGCCCCGGAACAGCTCGGTCGTCCCCCGGCGCTCCTGCTCGATGCGGAACGCCACCAGCTCATCGCGGTGCAGGCCGGCGGTGTTGATGCGGTCGAACTCCCGCATCATCAGCGCCTTGTCCATCAGTGGGGCCGCCACGAGGCTGCTCGCGCCGGGCGGGAGCACCTCGGCGTAGAAGGGTGAGTGGCGCCGCAGGTAGGCCAGCTGTCGGGCGACCCGACGGCGCTGGTGGGCCTGCAGTCCGGCGACATCGAGGTGGCTGCTGCGCCACCGGAGGTAGGTGCCGACCGAGCGGCGAGCGGCCGACCTCACCGCTCGCCGTCCACCGCGCGCGCCGCGAGCTCCGCCTGGGCCACCACCAGCCGCTCCCGGGTGATCCGGTAGCGCAGCAGCAGGAGGGCCGCGAGGACCAGGAACAGCCCCGGGATGATCCCGAAGGCCAGCCGGACCCCCAGCACCGCCGTCGCGTCCTGCACCTCGACGTTGGCGAGGTAGCCGAAGGCGCCGAGGAACACGCCGAGCACGAACCCGGCGACCCCGAGGCCGAGCTGGTGCACGGTCATCCACAGGCCGAAGAACACGGCCTCATGGCGCTCGCCCCGCTCGTGCTCGTACCAGTCCACGAGGTCCGGGACGAGGGAGGGTGGGATGACGAGGTAGGCCGACATCACGACGCCGAGCAGCGCGGAGCCGGCGACGAACAGCACGGTGGAGCCGGTACCGGCGAGCAGGGCGATCGTCAGCAGGACGAGCGCGGCGGCGACGTTCGAGATCAGCACGAGCCGCCGCTTGTCGAAGCGGTGGGTGAGCCGGTTCCACACCGGTACCAGCGCCGCACCCATCACGGTGTAGGTCGCCAGCGCGATGGTGGCCACCGCGGTGGAGCCGAGGACGTGGGTCGCGAAGTAGGGCAGCGACGCCGTGAGGACCCCGGTGGCAACCGCACCGAGCACCTTGTACAGCAGGAGGATGGCCACGTTGGGTTCCAGGGCCAGCCGGACGTACTGCCGCAGCGGGACCG
>SLQK01000358.1 GCA_007131525.1 Nitriliruptoraceae bacterium
TACCAGTGAGCTGGAGGGCATCATCCCGGCGCTGGAGCCGGCCCACGCCGTCGGGTGGCTGCTGCGCCACGGCCGGGCCCACCTCGGTGAGGGGGCCCGGGTGGTGCTGACCATGTCGGGCCGCGGCGACAAGGACGTCGACGAGGTCGTCGAGGTCGCCGGTTGGGACGTCGGCGTGGAGCGCGCCTTCGGTGCGTCCGAGGACGGCGGGAGCGCGACGTGAGCCCGGAGACCACCGCCGGGCCCGCACCCTCCACCTCGACGGAGGTCGATGCCGGCCGGGCAACCCGAGGTCACGCCCGCATCGCCGAGGCCTTCGCCCGGGCACGGGACGAGGACCGGGCCGCGCTGATCATCTACCTCACCGCGGCCTACCCGGACGTGGCGACCTCACGGGCCTGCTTCGAGGCGGCCGTGGAGGCCGGTGCCGACGTGCTGGAGGTCGGTATCCCCTTCTCCGACCCGATGATGGACGGTCCCGTCATCCAGGCCGCGAACCAGCACGTCCTGGAGTCCGGGGTCGGCGTCAGCGGGCAGCTTGAGCTGGTGCGCAGCCTAGGCCACCTCGATGTACCGAAGCTGGCCATGACCTACGTCACGATCGCCGACACCCGCGGCTACGAGGCCTTCGCCGCCGAGCTGGCCGCCGCGGATGTCGCCGGGGTGATCCTGCCGGACCTGCCCGTGGCGGAAGCCGAGCCGTGGCTGGCGGCTGCCGCTCGGCACGACCTGGCCACGGTGTTCCTGGCCTCGTCGGTCTCCACGGACCAGCGCCTGGCGTCGATCGGTCAGGCGTCCTCGGGGTGGGTGTACGCCGCCGGGCTGCTGGGCGTGACCGGGGTGAACGCGCTGGTGGGCGAGGTCACCCACGACCTCGTCACCCGCGTGCGCGCGCACACCGACCTGCCCGTGGCGGTGGGGATCGGCGTGAAGGACCGCGACTCCGCCGCCGAGGTGGCACGGTTCGCCGACGGCGTGATCGTGGGCTCCGCCGTGGTACGCGCGGCAGGACAGGGTGACCCCGCCGGTGCGCCCGAGCGGGTGGGGGCACTGGTGCGCGAGCTCCGCGCCGGGGTCGCTGACCGGGGCTGAGCGACCATGGAGGAGGGCCCCGCCGTAGCGGGGCCCTCCTCCTGCTGCGTCCTTCAACGGCTGGTTCAGCCGATGAAGCCGTTCTCGGTCAGCCAGTCGACAGCGACGTCGGCGGGACGCTCACCATCGGCGGAGACGCGGGCGTTCAGCGCTGCCATGGTGTCGTCGTCCAGCTCCGCGGCCACGGGGGCGTAGAGGTCCTGGAGGGTCTGGCCGTACTCGGTCCAGATGTCCTCGACGAACACGGGCGAGACGTTGTAGAGGGGGAAGAAGGCCTCGTCGTCCTCGAGCACCTTCAGGTCCAACGCGGCGATACGGCCGTCGGTGGTGAAGACCTCACCGAAGTTGCAGGGGTCGCGGTCGGCGGTCGCACCGTAGATGACGCCGGTGTCGAGCACGGTGACGTTGTTGGTCGGGATCTCGATGCCGTAGTGCGCCTCCATCCCGGGCAGACCGTCGTCGCGCACGTTGAACTCCGACTCCACGCACAGCGTCACGGCGTCGGGGTCGGTGTCGAGCAGCGCACCCATCTCGGAGATGGTGTCGACGCCGAGCTCCGCGTCGGCCTCCTGGGAGACCGCGATGCCGTAGGTGTTGTTGAACAGGGTGGGCTCCAACCAGAACAGACCACGCTCGGCGGCGTCACGGTCACGGACGGCCTCGTACTGCTCCACCCGGTCCGGGATCGGGTCGGTCTCACCGAAGAAGGAGATCCAGGCGGTCCCGGTGTACTCCCAGTAGTGGTCGATCTCACCGGTCTCGAGCGCGGCGCGGGCGGCGTCGGTCCCACCGAGGTTGACCTCGTCGATGACCTCGACGCCGGCGTCCTCGAGCAGCGCCACGGAGATCTCACCGAGGATCAGCTGCTCGTCGAAGTCCTTCGAGCCGACGGTGATGGTCGCGCCGTCGAGGCTGGCGTCACCAGGCTCTGCGAGCTCGTCCGCCGCGTCGGGATCGACGTCCGGGGTGTCGTCTTCGAGACCGTTCCCACAGGCGCTGAGCAGCAGCGCAGCGGCAGCGATCCCGCCTGCCAGGTGCAGGTTGCGGATACGCACGGTGTTCCTTTCGATCGGGATGCGGCCCGCCCAGGTGGTGCGGGCGTCATGTCGCGTGTCCCTGCGGGACACGTCGTGGCGGCGCCCCTGGGGGGTCGTCGCCGGTGCGGATGGACCTACGCAGTGACCCGCCGCTGACCCCAGGGACCGTCTCCGGGTCCGCTGTTCGGGCGGGCAACCACACGGCCGGAGCCGGGGTGGCGGCAGCACTGCTACCGCGGTCGTAGGACCGTTACTGACCTCCAGGCTAGGGGGAGGGGCTGCGAGATGCACATGCTGCTGACCTGTCCAGCCGTCGCGTCGGGTGTCCGGTCCGGACGTGCCCCCGCCGAACGCACCAGGTCGGGACCCGGGTTCGTCGCGGCGGGATCACAGTCCCTTGGGTGTGAGCTTCTCCTCGACGAGACCGGCCAGATAGTCGATCAGCAGGGCCAGCACGGCCACGAGGACCGCACCGGTGACCAGCACCGAGGTCCGTCGCAGCTGGAACCCGGCGAAGATCGTCTCGCCCAGGCCACCCCCACCGAAGAGGAACGCGAGCGCCGCCGTGCCGACGTTGAGAACGAGCGCTGTGCGCACACCTGCCAGGACCACGGGGACCGCCAGGGGCAGCTCGATGCTCCTGAGCACCCTGCGGTCCGACATGCCCATGCCCTTGCCGGCCTCGAGCACGAAGCGGTCGACCTGGTCCAACCCGACCATGGTGTTGCGCAGGATCGGTAGGAAGGAGTAGCCGACCAGGGAGACCACGACCGGGAAGGTGCCGGTGCTGGGCAGCGCCGGCTGGGTGCGGAACAGGTAGAACAGCAGCGCCAGCAGCCCGAGCGAGGGGATCGCCTGCCCGGCGTTGCCGAGCCCGATGACGACCGGGGCGTAGCGCCGCAGGCGGGGCCGGGTAGCGAGGATCCCCAGCGGCACAGCCAGCAGCAGCACGAAGAACGTCGAGTACAGCGTCAACGCGAGGTGCTGCCGGGTCTGCCCGATCAGGTTGTCGGCCGTGAGGGTGCGGGCCTCGATCGAGTCGAGCTCCTGCGCCCCGACCCACAGGTACAGGCCCAGCAGGACGACCGCGAGGAACAGCGGCATCCCGAGGTAGCGGACCAGCGCTGCGCGCCGCGCGCGTCGGGCGCCCGCGGCGTCCTCCGCGATGGCCTCCTGCCGACGCCGGGCGTCGTCCGTCGGACCCGGACCATCCAGGGCGTCAGGCGGGGTGAGGGAGGTCGACATCAGGCCAGAACCTCGTCCTCGGGGTCGGCCAGCTTCGCGGCGCGGTAGAACTCCGCCTGGGCGTCCTTCATCGTCTGGATCGAGGTGATGATGTCGTCGATGTCCAGCAGGCCCTGGTAGGCCCCCCGCCGGTCGACGACGATCGCGACCCCGGCGGCACCCAGCAGCATCTCCTCCAGCGCGTCGGACAGCGTGGCCTGGGGCTCGACCATGGCCCTGGCCCTGATCCCCACCTGGTCGAGCGGTCGCTGCTGCTGGCGCAGATCGGAGCCGCGCAGCCACCGCACCGGCTTGTTCTCCCGGTCGAGCAGCAGCATCGCGGTCCACTCGGACGCATCGAAGCGTCGTCGCAGGGTCTCACGGTCCTCGTCGACGCGACCGACGAGCGCCTCGGTGGGCTCCACCTCCTTGACGCGGGTCAGCTTCAGCCGCTTCAGGGTGGCGCCCGTGCCGACGAAGTCCTCGACGAACTCGTTGGCGGGGTTGGTCAGGATCTGCTCCGGGGTGTCGAACTGGGCGACCTTGGAGCCCTCCTGGAGGATGGCGATGCGGTCACCCATCTTGATGGCCTCGTCGATGTCGTGGGTGACGAAGCAGATCGTCTTCTGCAGCTCGCTCTGCAGCCGAAGGAACTCGTTCTGCAGGCGGGTCCGCGTGATGGGATCGATCGCGCCGAAGGGTTCGTCCATCAGCAGGACCGGTGGGTCGGCCGCCAGGGCCCGCGCCACCCCGACCCGCTGGCGCTGCCCGCCGGACAGCTCCTTGGGGAACCGCTCGCGGTACTGCTCGGGGGGCAAGCCGACCACGTCGAGGAGCTCGTCGACCCGCTCGCGGGTGCGCTCCTTGTCCCATCCGAGCAGGTTCGGGACGGTGGCGACGTTCTCGGCGATCCGGATGTGGGGGAACAGCCCGATCTGCTGGATCACGTAGCCGATGCGCCGCCGCAGGTGGTTCGGATCGATGCTGGTGACGTCCTCGCCGTCGATGATGATGTGGCCCGAGGACGGCTCGATGATGCGGTTGATCATCTTGAGGCTGGTGGTCTTGCCGCAGCCCGAGGGGCCCACGAACACCACGATCTCGCCCCTGGGGATCTTCAAGCTCAGGCGGTCGACCGCGGGGGTCTCCTGCCCTGGGAAACGCTTGGTGAGCTCCTGGAGCTCGATCATGGTCTCGCCCGGCTCGGCATCTGCGCCGAGCCGCGCGAGGGGGTCGCCGTTGGTCTGGTCACTCACGGATACCTCGAGGGATGGTCAGCCGGCCGATGGCGAGGTAGAACAGGTCGAACAGCACCGCCAGCAGCACGATGAACAGCGTCCCGCCCAGCAGGGACTCGAGCGAGCCGGTGGCGGGGATGCGGCGGATACCGGAGAAGATCTCCTGACCGAGCCCCGGGCCCCCGACCAGCGCCGCGATGGCAGCGATCCCGACGGTCAGCAGCGTGGCGACGCGGATCCCGGCCAGGATCACCGGCCAGGCGTTCGGGAGCTCGATCTTCCACAGCCGCATGGTGGCGCTCATCCCCATGCCCTTGGCGGACTCGACCACGGCCCGGTCCACCGAGAACAGGCCGGAGACGGTGTTGCGCACGATCGGCAGCAGGGCATAGAGCGTCAGGGCGATGATCGCAGGCGTCGCGCCGATGCCGACGATCGGGATCAGGATCGCGAACAGGGCCAGCGAGGGGATGGTCAGGAAGGTGGAGACCACGCTCAGGATGGGGGAACGCAGCTGGGGGGACCGGTGAGCGACGATGCCGAGGACCAGGCCGATCACCACGGCCAGCGCCACCGGGATCGCCGTCAGGTAGATGTGATCGAGCGTCTGCTCGAACAACGCGTCACGGGTCCGCGGATCGGCGAGGTACTCGGTGAAGAACGCCACCTGGGTCGGACCTCCGCTGGGTCGCGCATCCTGTCGGGAGCTGGCACAGGACGGTGCCACAGGGAACGATCCGGCTGCCCTGCCGAGGCGCGGTCGGCCGCTCAGCCGACGGGTCGGATCGCGAGCTGTGGCGGGCTCGGATCTGGATACCTGCTGACGACCCTAACGGACGAGCGTCCCAGCCGCGAATGGCCGCCCGGGCTGATCCCGGCCGTCAGCGCTACGCTGCCGCCTCCCGCGCCGGCTCGGACCACGACCGCGGCGCGGTCCGCCCCCGTGCTGGAACTGGCATACAGGGACGACTCAAAATCGTCTGCCCATGCGGGCTTGTGGGTTCGAGTCCCACCGGGGGTACCACCCGTCCGCCACCCGCCAACCACACGTCCAGCACCCGGCAACCGCCCACCCGATCAGCCGCTCCTTGGGGCTGTTTGGCCCGCCGGTCCACCGCCGCTAGCGTTGGACCGCCA